>NZ_JBHXEG010000103.1:0-28161 GCF_042724935.1 Kitasatospora sp. NPDC127060 | reverse complement strand
GGCCGGACGCCCGGATCCACCACTTCGATCACGACCCCGAGGACACCGGGACCGCACCGATCGCTCCGCACCTCTTCGCCGACTGACCGGCCACCGCCGTGACTTCCGCCGTCCGCACCCACGTGTGCGGACTGACCACCGCCGAGGCCGCGCGGCTGCTCGCCGAGCACGGCCGCAACGAAGTCGCGGTCGACCGCCGGGTGCCGCTGTGGGCCCGGGTCGCCGCCCAACTGCGCGACCCGCTGATCACGGTGCTGCTCGCCGCCGTCGCGCTGACGCTGGCCATCGGCGACCACCCGGACGCCGTCGTCATCGCGCTGGTGATCGCGGTCAACACCACCGTGGGCGTGGTCCAGGAGGTCCGGGCGGAAGGTGCCGTCGCGGCGCTGTCCCGGCTCTCCGCCCCGGCCGCGCGGGTGGTGCGCGACGGGGAGCAGCGCAAGGTCTCGTCGGCCGAGATCGTCCCGGGCGACGTGGTGGCGCTCGCCGAGGGCGACATCGTGCCGGCCGACGCCCGGCTCGTCGAGGCAGCTGCCCTGCTGCTCGACGAATCGATGCTGACCGGCGAGTCCCTCCCGGTGGCCAAGGCGGTCGGCACGGGGGCATCGGACGGGGAGGTGCTGCGGGCGGGGACGGTCGTCCTGCGGGGACGGGCCCTGGTCGTGGTCACCGCCACCGGCGCGGACAGCGCGCTCGGCCGGATCGCCGCCCTGCTGCGGCCCCGGCCCGAACCCACGCCGCTCCAGCGGCGGCTGGCCGGGCTCGGCCGGGTCCTGGCAGCGGTGGCGGTCGGCCTGTGCGCGCTGGTCTTCGTCCTCGGCCTGCTCCGGCACCAGCCGCCCGGCGAGATGGGGGTGACGGCCATCAGCCTGGCCGTCGCCGCCGTGCCGGAGTCGCTGCCCGCCGTCGTCACGCTCGCGCTCGCCCTGGGCGCGCGCCGGATGGCCGCCCGCCATGCCGTCGTACGGCGGCTGCCGGCCGTGGAGACGCTCGGCTCCGTCACCGTGCTGGCGACGGACAAGACCGGCACCCTCACCGAGGGCCGCATGGTGGTGGAGCGCCTCTGGACGCCGCATTCAGCGGCCACCGTGACCGGCCTCGGGTACGGGCCGGCGGGCGAGGTCCGCCTCGACGGGGCTCCGGACGGCGAGGTGCGGGGCCTGCTCACCGCCGCCGTGCTGTGCAACGACGCCGCCCTGGGCCCGCCGGCCGACGCGGACGGCGAGTGGCGGGCGCTCGGCGACCCCACCGAGGCCGCCCTGCTGACGGCCGCCGGCAAGGCGGGCCTGGACCACGAGCAGCTGCGGGTGGCCTTCCCCCGGGTCGCGGAGGCGCCGTTCGACAGCACCCGCAAGCGGATGAGCACCGTCCACCGGAGGCCCGGCGGCGGCCTGACGGTCTGCCTCAAGGGCGCTCCGGAGGCCGTCCTCGCCCCCGCCGTCCTGGCCGACGCCCCGGAGCTGCTGGAACGGGCCCGGAACGCGGCCGCCGGGCTTGCCGCCGAAGGCTTTCGCGTGCTCGCGGTGGCCGAGCGGCACCTCGATCACCTCCCCGAACCGACCGAGGACGCCGAGCACGGACTGCGCCTGCTCGGTCTGGCCGCGATGGCCGACCCGCCCAAGCCCTCGGCCACCACCACCCTGGCCGCCTGCCGCCGCGCCGGCATCCGCCCCGTCCTGGTCACCGGCGACCACCCGGCCACCGCCCGCACCCTGGCGGTCCGGATCGGGCTGCTGGAGGCCTCCTCGGCGCCCGGGGCAGTGGTGAGCGGGCAGGCCCTGGCCGGTGCCGGTGACCTCACGAAGGTCCGGGTGTTCGCCCGCACGGACCCCCGGCAGAAGCTGGACATCGTCCAGGCCTGGCGCGCCCGGGGCGCCGTCACCGCGATGACCGGCGACGGCGTCAACGACGGACCGGCCCTCCGCCAGGCGGACATCGGAGTCGCCATGGGCCGACGCGGCACCGAGGTCGCCCGCCAGGCCGCCGACCTGGTCCTCGCCGACGACGAACTCGCCACCGTGGTCGGCGCGGTGGAGGAGGGCCGCCGGGTCTACGACAACATCCGCCGCTTCCTGGTCTTCGGCCTGGCCGGCGGCGCGGCCGAGATCCTGGTGATGCTGGCCGGCCCGCTGTTCGGCCTCGCGCTGCCGCTGCGGGCCGGCCAGATCCTCTGGATCAACCTGCTGACCCACGGCCTGACCGGCGTCGCCATGGGCGCGGAGCCGGTCTCCCCCGGCGCGATGGCCCGGCCTCCACGCCCGCCGCACCAGCACATCCTCGGCTCCGGCGTGTGGCAGCGGGTACTGCTGCTCGGCTGTGTGGTCGCGGCAGCCGCCCTCGGCTCCGCCTTCTGGGCCCACGGCGGCGACCGCCCTTGGCAGACCGTCCTGTTCCTCGCCCTCCTCGCCGCCCAGCTCGGCGTCGTCCTGGGCCTGCGCGAACGGCTGCTGACCCGCGCGAACCCCTTCCTCCCCCTGGCCGTCCTCTCCTCCGCCGCGCTCGCGGCCGCCGCCCTCTACCTGCCGTTCCTCCGCGACGTGCTCAACACCGTGCCGCTGTCCTGGAGCGACCTCGCCGCACCCGCGGCCGCCGGGCTCGCCGGGTTCGCGACGGCCAGGCTGTGCAAGCAAGGGATCTGACGCCATCTCCAACGCCCAACGCCCTGATCACCGACCTGTACGAGGTGACGATGGCCCTCTCCTCCCTGCGGGAACGGATGACGGGCCAGGCCACCTTCGACCTCGGCGTCGCGGCCGCCGAACAGGCGGCGCGGGTGGGCGCGGTGGTCGGCTTCGCCGGGACCAGCAACGTGGCGGCGGCCCACGCGTACGGGCTGCCGGCGGTCGGCGCGGTGGCGCACTCGTACATCGAGGCCTTCGGTGACGAGGCGGCGGCCCTCCGGGCCTTCGCCCGGGGCCCACCCGGGTCGACGTCTTCGCCGTGGGGACGCTGGTCGGGGTGTCGGCGGACGCACCGGATCCGCGGCGCTCAGTAGGGCAGCCGGCGGCCGGACGGCGTCCGCAGGTCCAGCGGCGGGGGCTCGTGGGGGCGGGTCGGCCGGGTGACGACCTTGATCCGGACCATCACGGCACCTCCTCGTTCGGTTCGGCTTTCCTCGTTCGGCTCGACTTCCACCCTGCCGTCGGCAACCCGCGGCGCCCCAGGGCCCCGCGGGCCGACCCCGGTCGCCGGTCGGGGGCGCGCCGGGTGGGCCGCCGGGCTCGGGGCTCTGGGCCGGTCGGCCCTCGCGACCGGGGCGGGGCCCGCCTAGCGTGGGGAAAGGTTCCGGTCGCACGACCGAGGAGGAGCTATGACATCTCCAAGCCCCCACCGTGGGGCGCATTCCGTCGTCCTCGGCGTCGACGCGCGGGACACCGGCAGCATGACCGCCGCCTGGGCCGCCGACGAGGCCGACCGGCGCGGTCTTCCGCTGCGGCTGGTGCACGCCGTCCCATCGGTGTTCCGCGAGTTCCGCCCCCTCGACCAGGGCCGCTACCACAAGGCTCTGGTCGAGCGCGCCGGGCTGGCATTCGACCGGGCGTCCGCCGTGGCCTGGGAACGCCACCCCGGTCTGGGGGTGACGACGGACCTCGCCGAGGACCTCCCCGCACCGGCGCTGTGCCGGGAGTCCCGCGACGCCGCGCTGGTCGTCCTCGGCTCCCGTCGGCTGAGCCGGACGGCGGAGACGTTCAGCGCCTACTCGGTGGTCGTCCCGGTGAGTGCCCAGGCGCACTGCCCGGTGGTCGTGGTCCGCGACCCCGAGCACACCACCCAGGAGCCGCCGTACGTCGTGCTCGGCGTGGACGGCAGTCCGTCCTCGGAGGCCGCCGTCGACTTCGCCTTCGACCTCGCCGCCGAACGCCGGGCCGCCCTGCGCGTCCTCTGGGCCTGGCAGCGCACGCTGGTCGGCAACTTCGACGGACCCGCCGCCGAGCAGACCCTGCGCCGGCTGCTCTTCGAGGCCACCGCAGGCCGCCACGACCGCTACCCCGACGTCACCGTGACCCACGAGCTGGTCCACGGCCACCCGGTCGAGGAGCTCGCCCGGGCTTCCGCGCACGCCCTCGCCGTGGTCGTCGGCCGCCGGGGCAGCGGCGGCTTCACCGGCATGCGGCTCGGCTCCGTCCCGCACGGCCTGCTGCACCGCGCACACTGCCCGGTCGTGACGGTGCCCGCTCACCCGTGATGAACCGGACCGGCTCCGAGAAGCACCGATCGCGGTCACTGCCGGCCCCCGGCCAGCCGCCCGTCGCAGCTGGGGTCCGGATTCACCACCAAGCCGAGGAGGACGCCGTGACCGGACCCGTGGTCGTCGGCTTCGACGGCTCGCCCGAGAGCCTGGCCGCCTCCGAATGGGCCGTCCGCGAGGCCCGGCGCCGCGAACTGCGCCTCGAGATCCTCCAGTCCTGGCCCTGGCCCAGGCGGGACGTGGTCGGCAGCGACGAGACCTACCGCCTCGCCCTGTCACGACTCGCGGAGCGCGAGGCCGCGTTGCGTGCCCTCGCACCCGAGGTCCCGGTTTCCTCGTCGACCGTGTCCACCGAACCCGCCGAGGCCCTGGAAGCCGCCGCCCGGAGCGCCGGCGTGCTCGTGCTCGGCTCCCGTGGGCTGGGCACGATCCATGGTTTCCTGGTGGGCTCGGTGAGCCAGGAGGTGCTGGGGCGAGCCGACTGCCCGGTGGTGCTGGTGCGGGCCGGTGGCGGCGGGCATGACGGTCCCGTGCTGGTGGGCCTTGACCTGGCACGCCCGGCGGACGAGGTACTCGCCTATGCCTTCGGGGCCGCCGCGGTCCGCTCGACGCCCCTGCGCGTCCTGCATGTCTGGGCGCCCCCGGCAGGCAGCGAGTACACGTCCTTCGATGCCGTCAGGAGTACGGAGAAGGATCCCTCGGCAGAGGAGAGGGCGCTCCTCGCCGAGGTCCTGGAGCCGTGGCGTGCCCGCTACCCCGGGGTGGAGGCGAGGGCCGAGCTGGTCCGAGGCGGCGCCGCCGCGGCAGTCGTGGAAGCCGCGGCAACGGCCCGGCTGCTCGTCCTGGGCCGCCGAATGCGGCGGGGACCGCTCGGAGCCCGTCTCGGGCCGGTGGCGCACGCCGCGATCCACCACGTCGGCTGCCCGGTCGCGATCGTCCCGCACAGCTGACGGGGCCGTCCGGTGACCCGATCCGGGCCGAACGGCCCACCTGCGCGGGGAAGTTCCGGAGCCAGGCTGGGGGTGACGAAAGGTGGAGACCATGCACACCGTGATCGTGTACGAGAGCATGTACGGCAACACCCGGGAGATCGCCGAGGCGATCGCCGAGGGCGTTCACCGGGCTGCCCCGGGGGCGGCCGTGGACTGCCTCCCGGTGGCCGAGGCGGACGCCGACCTCACCCGGTCCGCGGACCTGCTGGTGGTCGGCGGACCGACCCATATGCACGGCATGTCCTCCGGACTCAGCCGCCGGATGGCCGCCGCAGCCGAAGCGCACAAGGAGGGCCGGGAGGCAGCCGCGGCCGAGGCCAGGGAAACCGTGGAGGGGCCGGGGCTGCGCGCCTGGTTCCACGGCCTGCCGCAGACCGAACCCGGCACCCACGCCGCCGCGTTCGACACCCGGGTCGACATGCCCCGGGCAGGCGGCGCGGCCAACGGCATCGCCCACCGGCTGTCCGGCCACCACTACGACCTGGTCGTCGAACCCGAGGGCTTCATCGTCGAGGACAACGACGGACCTCTGCGCGCCGGCGAACTCGACCGCGCCCGCGCCTGGGGCGCTGGCCTGGTCTGAGCGGGGAAGGAGCATGCGCCACCGCACCGTGCTGGGACCCCACCGCTGAGCTGAACGCCACCGGCCCACGCAGGCTCCGTCCGGAACTGTCCACACCGACGATGACGGGTTCGGTCATGGTCGGGGCTCCGCATCAGCCGTAGTGGTACCCACCCGGCTCGCGACCGGCCCGTCGGGCCCGACCCCTGCCTTCGTGCCCCGCCCCACCGCCGGACTCGCCCGCCGCCGCAACCGTCGACAAGGCCGTCCGGGCCCGGGCGCCGGGGCCGTTCTCCTCCGCCCTGAGGCCGGACGGCCCCGGCGCCCGGGGCGTTCAGCCGCTGCCGGGCACGCGGCGGCCGGGCAGACTGGAGACCGGGAACCCACCAGGAGGTGGCGGCCATGATGTCAGCGCTGTCCCAAGCGCTCGGGTGGTTCACCGCCCGGAGCCCGTTGCGAGCGCCACGGGCGTGACCACCGCGACCATTGTGACCGCTGCGGCCGGGGCGGCCCGTCGGCGATGACGCGAGACCGGTCGAGGGGGCCGGAGGACAGGAGTGAACGGGATGTCTGACGGCGGAGGCGGCGAGTACCGCGCCCTGATCGGCGAACTGGCCGGTCTGGTGCGGCTGGCGCACGCCGCTCTACGCGGCGCGACGGCCGCGCTGACGGGCCCGAGCGACGGCGGGGACGGGATCCCGGCCGCGGAGAAGGCCCTGGCGGAGCTGCTGGCGCGGATCGAGGAGGACGCCGCCCGGGCGCCCGCCGGACGCGCCGGGGTCGTGGTGGCCGTCCACGTGGGGTGCGAGGTGGAGGCGCTCGGGCGGCTGGCCGAGCGGCTGCTGGAGGCCGCTTGGGCGCGCCAGGAGCGGGAGCCGTTCGGCGAGGAGCTGCGGACTCCGCTGCACGGGCTCGCGGGGGCGGCGCTGGACCTGGTCGCACGGTCCGCCGACGTCCTGGAGTCCGGGGTGCCCGAGGGCGTCGCGGACGTGCTGACCGAGCTCCACGAGGTCGGGCAGCGGCAGCGGCTGCTGTACGAGCTGCTGCTCCGAGCGGAGCCGACGGACCAGGTCGATGTCACCGATCTCGTGCTGCTGTCCTGCTGCTACCAGCAGTGCGCCGACCGTGCGGCGGCGATCGCCCGCCACGCCGGGCTGTTCTCGCGCGCCGGCGTCTGAGGTCCTACGGAAGGCCGGCCGCGGCGGTCGCCTCCATCAGCAGCAGGCTGGTGGGCTCGTGCCGCACCGCGCCCCGGTCGGTCACCAGCATCGGGCCGAGGACCGGGTCTCCCGGGAGCGATCGGGCCTTCCACAGGCGGTCGAGCAGCGCGAGCGCGTTGTGGGCGTACGCGCGCGAGGCGGTCCCGGGCGCTTGCGCGGCCAGTTCCCCTGCGCCGATCACCGTGATCCCGTCACCGACCAGCGTCGTGGTGTCCGGCAGGACGCCCTCGATGTTGCCGCCCTCCGGACCGGCCGCCAGGTCCACCAGCACCGAGCCGGGCCGCAGCCGCGCCACCGTCTCCGGGTGGAGCAGGACCGGGGGCATCCGGCCGGGCAGGGTGAGGGCCGTCACCACGACGTCGTACCGCACCACGGCCTCGGCGAGCCCCGCCACCCACGCCGAACGCCCGTGGTCGAGGGCTTCCCGCAGCTCCCGGTCGTCCGCCACCGGGTGCAGGCCGGGCAGGTCCAGCAGGTCGGCCCCGAGGGCGGCGGCCGACGCGCGCTCGCGGTGCCGCAGCTCGACCGCGCCGACCTGCGCGCCCAGGCGCCGGGTGGTGTCGACCGCCTGAAGGCCCGCGTGGCCGGCGCCGACCACCAGCACCCGGACCGGGTCGAACAGCCCGTCCGTCGTTCCCCAGGGCGGCAGGCAACGGCCCAGTCGCTCGGCAGCGAGCAGCACCGCCCGGTACCCGGCCACCCTGCTCTGGGAGGCCTCGGCGTCCAGCGGGTAGGCGGCGGGCAGATCGGGCGCCAGATCGAGGCCGATCGTCGTCAGGCCCCGGTCCGCCCACTGCCGGACCAGGTACGGGATCCGCTGCGGTCGAAGCAGTGCGGCCAGCACCTGCCCGTGGCGCAGCTCGCGCATCAGGTCGGCGTTCGGCGGGTGGATGCCGAGCAGGACGTCCGTGCGGAGCCGCAGCTCGGCGCGCCCGGCCACGAGCGCGCCCGCGGCGACGTAGTCGGCATCGTGGTGGCCGGCGAGGGCGCCCGCGCCGGACTCCACCAGGACCGTCGCACCGAGGCGGCCCACGGCCGGAACCAGATCGGGCACGAGGGCCACCCGGCGCTCGCCGGGTGCGGTTTCCCGCAGCACTCCCACCGTCGTGGCCGTCATGGCTGCCTCCAGCGTCGACACTCACGCCCAGTATGTTCCGTTTGCCCCGGCAGTTCGCCCGGCCGGATACTCGTGCGCGGGGCCACTCACGCACGGAACGCCACGCGGCACGGCGGAGGGAGCCGGTCATGGCAGCCAGGGGCTGGCAGTTCTGGGTGGACCGGGGCGGGACCTTCACCGACGTGGTCGCGCTGACGCCGGACGGCCGGCTCGTGACCCACAAGCTGCTCTCGCACGACCCGGCCCGCTACCGCGATCCAGCCGTGGCGGGGATCCGGGCCCTGCTGCCACCCGACGCGGATCTCGAAGCGGACATCGACTCCGTCCGGATGGGCACCACGGTGGCCACCAACGCCCTGCTGGAGCGCACCGGCGAGCCGACCGTGCTGGTCATCACGCGCGGCTTCGCGGACGCGCTGCGGATCGGCTACCAGAACCGGCCGCAGATCTTCGCCCGGGAGATCGTCCTGCCCGATCCGCTGTACGCCCGGGTGGTGGAGGTGGACGAGCGGATCACGGCCGACGGCGAGGTGCTGCGGCCACCCGACCTCGACCGGCTCGCCGAGGACCTGCGCGGCTGTCTGCGCGACGGCATCCGGTCCGCCGCCGTGGTCTGCCTGCACAGCTGTCTGCACCCGGCGCACGAGCAGGACATCGGCCGGCTCGCCGATCGACTCGGCTTCGACCAGGTGTCGTTGTCGAGCGAGGCGAGCCCACTGATGAAGCTGGTGCCGCGTGGGGACACCGCCGTGGTCGACGCCTACCTCAGCCCCGGCCTGCGTCGCTACGTCCGACAGGTGTCGGACGAACTGGCCGGTGTCCGACTGATGTTCATGCAGTCCAACGGCGGGCTCGCCGAGGCCGGACACTTCCGCGGCAAGGACGCGATCCTCTCCGGCCCGGCCGGCGGCATCGTCGGCATGGTGCGGATGTCCCGATCGGCCGGCCACGAGCGGGTGATCGGCTTCGACATGGGCGGCACCTCCACGGATGTCTCGCACTTCGCGGGCGAGTACGAGCGGGTGGTGACCACCCAGGTCGCCGGTGTACGGCTGCGGGCGCCGATGCTGGCCATCCACACCGTCGCGGCGGGCGGCGGCTCGGTGCTGCGCTTCGACGGCGAACGCCTGCGGGTCGGGCCGGACTCGGCAGGGGCGGATCCCGGACCGGCCTGCTACCGGGGCGGCGGGCCGCTGACCGTCACCGACGCCAACCTGCTGCTCGGCCGCGTCCAGGCCGAGCACTTCCCGCACGTCTTCGGACCGTCCGGCGACCAGCCACTCGACACCGACCTGACGCGGCGTCAGTTCGGTGAACTGGCATCGGCGATCGGCGACCGGACGGCCGAGGAGGCGGCCGAAGGCTTCCTGCGGATCGCGGTCGGCAACATCGCCAACGCGGTCAAACGCATCTCCGTCCAGCAGGGCCATGACGTCACCCGCTACACCCTGACCACGTTCGGCGGCGCCGGCGGTCAGGTCGCCTGCCCGGTGGCCGAGGCACTCGGCATCCGTACCGTCCTGGTCCCGCCGATGGCCGGGGTGCTGTCCGCCCTCGGCATCGGCCTGGCCGACACCACCGTCCTGCGCGAGCACGCCGTCGAACGGCCGCTGGCGGCGCAGGAGATGGCCGCCGTACGGTCCCTCGCCGACGAACTGGCGGACGCCGCCACGCGCGAGCTGATCGACCAGGGCATCCCGCAGGAGCAGACCCGGCTGACGCACCGGGCCCGGTTGCGCTACCAGGGCACCGACACCGCGATCGGCGTCCCACTGGGCGAACCCGCCGACATGCAGGCCGAGTTCGAGGAACGGCACCGAGCGACCTACTCCTTCCTGATGGACCGCCCGCTCGTCATCGAGGCCCTCGCCGTCGAGGGCACCGGCCTCACCGAGCAACCGGAGCTCGACACCCTCTCCCCCGCTCCCGAGCACCCCGCGCCACCCACCACCGTTTCGCTGTACACCGGCGGTGAGCGGCGCCAAGTCCCGCTGCTGGAGCGTGAGTCGATGCCGGCCGACGCGACCGTCACCGGCCCGGCCGTGATCGCCGAGGCCAATGCCACCACCGTCGTGGACGACGGCTGGAAGGCCACGGTCACGTCAGCCGGACACCTCCTGGTCGAGCAGATCAGGGCATCCGCCGAGGAGACCGTCCCGACCACCGCCGACCCGGTCCTGCTGGAGGTCTTCAACAACCTCTTCATGGCGATCGCCCAACAGATGGGCGCCCGGCTGGAGTCCACCGCCCAGTCGGTCAACATCAAGGAGCGGCTGGACTTCTCCTGCGCGCTCTTCGACGCGGACGGCAACCTCGTCGCCAACGCCCCGCACATCCCCGTCCACCTCGGCTCGATGGGCACCACCGTCAAGGAGGTGCTGCGCCGGCGCGGCCCCGAGCTGCGCCCGGGCGACACCTACGCGGTCAACGACCCGTACCACGGCGGCACCCACCTGCCCGACATCACCGTGGTGACCCCCGTCTTCGACCCCGACGTCAACGAGATCCTCTTCTTCGTCGCCTCACGCGGCCACCACGCCGAGATCGGCGGTACCGCCCCCGGCTCGATGCCCGCCGACAGCCACGAGATCCACGAGGAGGGCGTGCTGTTCGACAACTGGCCGCTCGTGGAGGACGGCCGGCTGCGCGAGGCCGAGACCGTGCGGCTGCTCACCGAGGCGCCGTACCCGTCCCGTGACCCCGACACCAACCTCGCCGACCTGCGCGCCCAGATCGCCGCCAACCGCAAGGGCGTCGACGAGGTCAACGCGATGATCGAGCACTTCGGCCTCGACGTCGTCCAGGCCTACATGCGCCACGTCCAGGACAACGCCGAGCAGGCGGTGCGCCGGGCCGTCGACGGCCTGACCGACGGCACGTACCGCTACGAGACCGACTCCGGGGCCGTGATCGCCGTCTCGGTGCGCGTGGACCGCCGGGACCGCAGCGCCGTCATCGACTTCACCGGCACTTCGCCGCAGCTCAGCAGCAACCTCAACGCGCCTTCGGCCGTCGTCACCGCGGCCGTCCTGTACGTCTTCCGCACCCTCGTCACCGACGACATCCCGCTCAACGACGGCTGCCTGCGCCCGCTGCGGATCGTCGTGCCGCCCGGCTCGATGCTCGCTCCGGAGTACCCGGCCGCCGTCGCCGCCGGCAACGTCGAGACTTCGCAGGCCATCGTCGGCGCGCTCTACGCGGCACTCGGCGTGCAGGCGGAGGGCTCCGGGACGATGAACAACCTCAGCTTCGGCAACGAGCACCATCAGTACTACGAGACCATCGCCTCCGGCGCCGGCGCCGGCCCGGGTTTCGACGGGGCGGACGCCGTCCAGACCCACATGACCAACTCCCGCCTCACCGACCCCGAGGTGCTGGAGTGGCGCCTGCCCGTCCTGGTCGAGGAGTTCGCCGTCCGCCCCGACAGCGGCGGCGCAGGCCGCCACCACGGCGGCAACGGTGCGCTCCGACGGCTGCGCTTCCGCGAACCGATGACCATCAGCCTGCTCACCGGCCACCGGCGCGTCCCCCCGTACGGTCTGGACGGCGGATCCCCCGGCTCCCTCGGCGCCAACCGCGTCCGGCGCGCTGACGGCACGGTCGAGGACCTGCCCGGCTGCGGCACCGCCGACGTCGCGGTCGGTGACGCCCTGGAGATCCGCACCCCCGGTGGCGGTGGCTACGGCCGGCCGTACCCGCGCCCGGGCCCATGAGGTGCGCACCGGCCCCGGCCGAGGGGGCCGGTCGGCCCTGCTGCCCGGTCGGGCCGCGTCCCTACGGTGATGGGGAGGCAGGCCGCACCACCCGGTGGAGGATGTGATGACAACCGCCAGCGAACACCCGGCAGGGGCACCCGCAGCTCGCGCCCCCCGGCCCGGGCCGACGAACGACCGGAACTGACCGTGACCGGCGACCGCCAGGCCACCCTCCGGCCCGGCCCACCGGGTACCGGTGAGGAAGCCCCGGACCCGCGCGAGCCCATCAGCCTCCTCTTCCGCGACCTGCGGACCTCACCGGACGGCCTGACCGAGCGCGAGGCCGCCCGGCGGCAGACCGTGTACGGACCCAACGCGCTCGCGCGCCGGGAAGCCCGCCGCTGGCCGGGCGAGCTGGCCCACCAGTTCACCCACCCCTTGGCGCTGCTCCTGGCCTTCGCCGCCGTACTGGCGGCCGTCAGCGGAGCTCCGAACCTGGCGGGCGCGATCGTGGCGGTGATCGGGCTGAACGCCCTGCTCGCCTTCGCACAGGAGCGGCAGGCCGAACGGGCGGTCGAGGCCCTGGCCGGCTTCCTACCCGAAGAGGCGACGGTGGTCCGGGGAGGCCGCCGACGGCCGGTCCCGGCGATCGAGCTGGTGCCCGGCGACGTCCTGGTGGTCGAGGAAGGCGACCGGGTCCCGGCCGATGCCCGGCTGCTGTCGGGCGGGGTCGAGGTCGACCTGTCGGCACTGACCGGAGAGTCCGTACCGGCGTTCCGGTCGGCCGAGTACGCCGACGGCGCCGGTCCCCTCCTGGACGCCCGCGACGTGCTGTTCTCCGGCTCCGCGTGCACCGGAGGCCAGGCCCTGACGGTGGTGACGGCGACCGGCATGCACACCGAGCTCGGCCGGATCGCCGCACTGAGCCAGCGCACCCGGCGTGAGGAGAGCCCGCTGGAGCACCAGGTGAAACGGGTCGCCCGGCTGATCGCCGTGATCGCGGTCGGGGTGGGCCTCGCGTTCCTGCCGATGGGCCTGGCGGCAGGTCTCTCGCTCACCGCGGCGGTGGCCTTCGCCGTCGGCCTGCTCGTCGCCAACGTGCCCGAGGGCCTGCTGCCGACGATCACCCTCGCGCTCGCCACCGGGGTGCGCGACCTCGCCCGGCGCGGCGCCGTGGTCAAACGGCTGTCCGCCGTGGAGACCCTCGGTTCCACGACGGTGATCTGCACCGACAAGACCGGTACGCTGACCGAGAACCGGATGCGGGTCACCGAGGTGTGGACTCCCGACAACGGGACCACGGCGGAGGGGACTTCGAAGCAGAGCGGTGAGGTCCTCGCACTCGCCGAAGCATCCGCCACCTGTACGACCGCCGACCCGGTGGCGGGGCACGGCGACCCGACCGAACTCGCCCTCCTCGACCTGGCCGCCCGCCTCGGCGCCGACCCCGACCCCCGCCGACGGGATCGCGAGCGCCGGGCGCTGTTCCGCTTCGACCCGCACGTCAAGCTGATGACCACCGCCGACGCGCGCGACGGCACGGTCGTCCTGCACACCAAGGGCGCCCCCGAGGAGGTGCTCACCCACGCCACCCACCTGCTCGACCACGGCGCCGAACGCCCGCTCACCCCGACCGACCGCACCGAGGTGGTTCGCGCCGTCGGCCGGCTGGCGGAGCGCGGGCTGCGCGTCCTCGCCGTGGCGCGACGGCCGCTCCCGCCCGGGCAACCGCCTCCGAGCCGCCGTGAGGAGGCCGAGCACGACCTCTGCCTCCTCGGCCTGGTCGCCATGGCCGACCCGCCCAGGCCCGAGGTGGCGCAGGCCATCCGGCAGGCCCACCAGGCCGGTGTCACCGTGCACGTCGTCACCGGGGACAACGGCCTGACCGCCGCGGCCGTCGCCGAGCAGGTCGGCATCGGCCACCGCGGCATGCGCATCGTCACCGGCACCGAACTCGACGCCATGGGCGACGACCGCTTGGACGCGCTGCTCGCGCGGGGGGAGGAGGTGATCTTCGCCCGCACCTCCCCCGAGGCCAAGCTGCGGATCGCCGACGCGCTGCGGGCCGAGGGCCACACCGTCGCCATGACCGGCGACGGCGTCAACGACGCGCCCGCCCTTCGCCGCGCGGACATCGGCGTCGCCATGGGCCGCTCCGGAACCGAGGTCGCCCGGGAGGCCGCCACCATGGTGCTCACCGACGACAACTTCGCCACCATCGTCGCGGCCGTCGAGGAGGGGCGGCGCACGTACGACAACATCCGCAAGTTCATCGTCTACATCTTCACCCACGCCGTGCCGGAGGTCGTCCCCTTCCTGGTCTTCGCGCTCGCCGGCGGCGCCGTGCCGCTCCCGCTGACGGTGATGCAGATCCTCGCCATCGACCTCGGCACCGACACCCTCCCGGCCCTCGCCCTCGGCCGCGAGCGCGCCGAGCCGGGGCTGATGGACCGGCCGCCCCGGCCCCGCTCGGAGCGGGTGATCCGCCCGGCCATGCTCGCCCGGGCCTGGGGCTTCCTCGGCCTGATCTCCGCCGTGCTGATCATGGGCGGCTACTTCCTCACCCTCGGCCTCGCCGGCTGGCACGCCGGCGACCCGACCGGCCCGGGCTCCGCGCTTCACCTGCCGTACCAGCAGGCCACCACCGTCGCCTGGCTGGGCATCGTCGCCTGCCAGATCGGCACCGCTTTCGCCGCCCGCACCGACCGGGCCTCGCTACGGGCGATCGGCGTGTTCAGCAACCCGCAGTTGCTCGGCGGCATCGGCTTCTCGCTCGCGTTCGCCGCCGCGGTCGTCTACCTCCCGGCGCTGCAGAGGGTGTTCGGCACGGCCGCCCTCTCCCCCACCCAACTACTGACGGTGGCACCGTTCCCGTTCCTGGTCTGGGGCGCGGACGAACTGCGCCGTGCGGTCGTCCGCCGCCACACGACCGCGGCGACGCCCTCGGCGACGCCCTCGGCGACGCCCACCCCAGCACCACCCACCCCGGTACCGGCCGCCACCGAGGAGACTCCGCACCACCCGCTCCCCGTCCTGCTCGCCCGGCACGGATGGAGCGCCCCCAGGCTCACCCACGCCCTCGGCGTCGGCGAGCACGCGGCCGCCGAGATCGTGGCCCACGCCCACCGCGTCGCCGCCCAGCACGGTCACCGGGCCCGGTGATCCCGGGCCGCCGCCCCGGCGCTCGCCCTGCCGGCGGACTCGGTGCTGTGGGGCGCCGTGGTCATCGCGCCAGGCGCCGCCGCCTACGCCCTGCGCAAGGCGATCGCCCGCACGTGAACGCTCCTCGGGAGGTGGAGCCCATCCGATTCCGATCCGCCCCTGCCCAGCCCGGCGATCGGGGCCGAACGGCCCTGATTCGGCAGCCGATCGGGCCGGTTCCCGGGGGCGTACGCCTCTGCGCGCGGCGGGCGGCCCGGGTGGACAGTGGCAGGGACGGAGCCCTCGACGCGTCCCGCGCTGCGAGGACATCCTGCGAGCGCGCCTGGAGGAAGCCATGCGCCGTGTCATCCGCTTCCGCGAAGTCGGCCGCGAGGACGTCGGCCTGGTCGGCGGCAAGAACGCCTCGCTGGGCGAGCTGATCAACGGTCTGGGCCCCGCCGGGGTCCTGGTGCCGGACGGCTTCGCCACCACGGCCGACGCCTACCGCGAGCTGTTGGACACCGGCGGTCTGCGCGAACGGATCGCCGAGCAGGTAGACCGGCTGCACGGGGGCGCCCCGTTGCCCGAGGTCGGCGCCGCGATCCGGTCCGCCGTTCTGGCCGCTCCCCTGCCTCCCGCGCTCGAACACGAGGTCGTGCAGGCCTACGAGCACCTTGCCCGCGAGGCCGGACGGGAGGACCCGGACGTCGCCGTGCGCAGCAGCGCCACCGCCGAGGACCTGCCGGAGGCGAGCTTCGCGGGCCAGCAGGAGACCTTCCTCAATGTCCGGGGCGCCACGGCGCTGCTCGCCGCCTGCCGTCGCTGCTTCGCCTCGCTGTTCACCGACCGGGCGATCGACTACCGGGAGCGGATGGGCTTCGGCCACCTCGCCCTGGCGCTGTCGGTCGGTGTCCAGCTGATGGTGCGCTCCGACCTCGCGGGCGCGGGCGTGGCGTTCACGCTGGACCCCGAGACCGGCTTCCCTGGCGTGGTGGTCATCAGCGCCGCGTGGGGGCTGGGCGAGACGGTGGTCAGCGGGCAGGTGGACCCGGACGAGTACACGGTGTTCAAGCCGGTCCTCAAGGACCACCGCCTCGATCCGGTGGTCCAGGTGCAGCTCGGGGCCAAACGCCGCAAGGCCGTGTACGCCGAGGACGGCTCGACCCGGACGGTCGACACCGACACCGGCGAGCGGGCACGCCAGGTGCTCGGCCTCGGCGACATCCGCACGCTCGCCGAGTGGGCGGTGGCGGTGGAGGAGCACTATGGCTGCCCGATGGACCTGGAATGGGCCAAGGACGGGATCAGCGGCACGCTGTTCCTCGTCCAGGCCCGGCCGGAGACCGTGCAGTCCCGCCGCCGGGGCGAGGTGCTGCGCCGCTTCCGGCTGACCGGTACGGGCGAGCGGCTGGTGGACGGCATCGCCGTCGGCGAGGCGGTCGGCGCCGGTCCGGTGTGCGCGCTGGCCGAGCCGGTCGGCCTGGAGCGCTTCCCGCAAGGGGCCGTGCTGGTCACGGAGATCACCGACCCGGACTGGGAGCCGTTGATGAAGCGGGCCGCCGCGATCGTCACCGACCACGGCGGTCGGACCTCGCACGCGGCGATCGTCAGCCGCGAGCTGGGCGTGCCGGCGGTGGTCGGCACCGGCTCGGCGACCGGCCTGCTGGCCGACGGGCAGGAGGTCACGGTCTCCTGTGCCGAGGGCGCGGACGGGCACGTGTACGCGGGCCGCGTCGCGTACGAGTCGACGGAGACCGACCTCGACTCGCTGCCGGCCACCCGTACCAAGGTGATGCTCAACCTGGCCGACCCCGGCGCGGCGTTCCGCTGGTGGCGGCTGCCAGCGGACGGCGTGGGACTGGCCCGTACCGAGTTCGTGGTCGCCCACCAGGTGCGCGTCCACCCGATGGCCCTGGTCCACCCCGAGCGGCTGTCGGCCGAGGACCGGCGGCTCGTCGGCGAGTTGACGTACGACTACCCGGACCGCACCGACTACTTCGTGGACCGCTTCGCCCACGGCGTGGCCCGGATCGCCGCTTCCCGCTGGCCCGACCCGGTGGTGGTGCGCACCAGCGACTTCAAGACGAACGAGTACGCCCGGCTGGTCGGCGGGACGCCCTTCGAGCCCGCCGAGGCCAACCCGATGATCGGCTGGCGCGGAGCGAGCCGCTACTACGACCCCGGCTACCGCGAGGGCTTCGCCCTGGAATGCCGGGCACTGCGCCGAGCCCGGGACGAGCTCGGGCTCACGAACGTCGTCGTGATGATCCCGTTCTGCCGCACCCCGCAGGAGGCCGACGAGGTCCTCGCGGTGATGGATGACAACGGCCTCACGCGCGGCGCGAACGGCCTGCGGGTGTACGTGATGGCGGAGATCCCCTCCAACATCCTGCTCGCCGAGCAGTTCGCCGAGCGCTTCGACGGCTTCTCGATCGGCAGCAACGACCTCACCCAGCTCACCCTCGGCGTCGACCGCGACTCCGGCCTGCTCGCCCACCTCTTCGACGAACGGAACCCGGCCGTCACCCGCTGCGTCGAGTCCCTGATCGCAACGGCTCACGCGGCCGGCCGCCACGTCGGCCTCTGCGGCCAACGCCCCAGCAACGACCCGGACTTCACCCGCTTCCTGGTCCAGGCCGGGATCGACTCGATCTCCGTCACCCCGGACAGCTTCGCCGCCGTCAAGCACGCCGTGGCGGCCGCCGAGGCGGCGGGCTGACGAGGTCGAGGTCAGGCCGCCGACCGGTTGTGCAGCAAGGTGTCGAGGGCGTCCGGGATGCGCGTCCAGGTGTCCTCGGGGGTGCGCGGGGTGTGCTGGGAGCTCCCGGCCCGTTCCGGGCGACGTAGCCGTGGAAGGTGCTGCCGAGCAGCTCCGCGCCGGGGTCACCGCGTGACCGGGGACCGGGGTCCCACCCTGGGACCTCGCCGTCACCCTGGGCTGGTTGCCGACGCCGCCGGGCGCCGAGTGCCCTCGCACCGGGTCGTCATCGCCGGGCCTCCACCGCCCGACGGACCTCGGCGGCGAGGCGCGGCACCGCGTCGGCGACGGCCGGGCTCAGGCCCTCGCCGATCGAGAAGTCCGCGCCCTCGACCGCGACGATCAGCAGCTCGCGCGGCAGTTTGCCGAGCGCGGCGGCCAGGGCGACGGCATGGCCGAGGCCCAGGCCGTGGGTGCCCGCCGCCGCCTCGTCCTCGGCGAGGGGGTCGGCGAGCAGGTGGTCGGCATCGACGGTGACCCGGTGGATCCGGCCCGGCTCTCCCGGGTGGCTGTGCACCGCGTCCACCACGATGGCGAGGTCCGCGCCCTCCCAGAGCTCCATCAGGCGGGTGGACTCGCCGTCGCACAGGGTGAGCCGGTCGACGGCGGGGCCGTCGGCCGCGAGCTCCGCGAGGACGGCCACGGCGGCACCGTCGTCGTGCCGGTACTCGTTGCCGACGCCGATGACGACGATGCGCCGGCCGACCACGCCGGTCACCTCCGGTCCACGGTGAGGTTGAGGAAGTGCGCGGCGCAGGAGATGCACGGGTCGTAGTTGCGGATCGCCTGCTCGCACTGGCGGGTCAGCTCCGCGTCGTCCAGGTGCAGCCGCGGCTCGACGAAGACGCGCAGGTCGGCCTCGATCGCGGACTGGTTCTGCGCGGTCGGCGGGACGATCACGGCCCGCCGGATGAGCCCGTCCTCACCGATGTCGTACCGGTGGTAGAGCAGCCCCCGCGGGGCCTCGGTGGCGCCGTACCCGGTGCCCGCGCGCGGCGGGACGGGGACGGCCGGGGCCGGGGGCGGCTCGTACCGCTCGATGATGCGCTGGGCCTCGGTGACGGCCCACAGCACTTCTGCCGCCCTGATCACGATGCTGCGGAAGGGGTTGTCGCAGCGCGGGCCGAGCCCGGCCTCGTCGGCCAGGGCGCGGATGCCGGTGGGCAGCCGGTCGCCGGAGAGGTTCCAGCGGGCGAGCGGGCCGGTGAGGTGGGGCCGGCCGTCGAGGGTGGCGTGCAGGGCGGTGGAGTGCGGCACCTGGTGCTCCCGGACGCGCTGCTCGAAGTCCGCCACCGGGAACGGGCCGGCCGAGGTTCCGGTGGGCGTGCCGGAGTCGATGGCGTAGCCGCCGGGGTCGGCGAGGGCGAGCAGTTCGTGCCGGACGGTCAGCGGTGGGAAGTCGAAGCCCGCCACCCAGCCGAGGGTGTCCTCGGCGTCGGTCCGGGCCTGGCGCAGCACCGTTGCCAGGTGGTCGAGTTCGGCGCGTGTGGGGAGCCGGTGGAAGCCGCCGAGCCGGATGTTCACCGGGTGGATCGCCCGCCCGCCGAGGACCTCGACGATCTCGTTGCCGGCCTTCTTCAGCCGCAGGCCGCGCTGGAGCAGGGGCGCGTCCGTACGGGCGAGCGCCAGCGCGTCGGGCAGGTGGAGGAAGTCGGGGGCGTGCAGCAGGTAGATGTGCAGGGTGTGGCTCTCGATCCACTCCCCGAAGTACAACAGCCGTCTCAGCTGGGCGAGTTGGCCGTCCACCAGTACCCCGCAGGCGTTCTCCACCGCCTGGCAGGCGCTCATCTGGTACGCCACCGGGCAGATCCCGCAGATGCGGGAGGTGAGGTCGGGCGGCTCGGTGTACCGGCGGCCGCGCAGCAGCGCCTCGAAGTAGCGCGGGGGCTCGTAGATCTCCAGCCGGACCTCCTCGACCTCGCCGTCGCGGACGGCGAGGTGCAGCGCGCCCTCGCCCTCGACGCGGGCCAGCGCGCCGACGGTGAGCAGCCGTTCGGTGCGGTGGGTCATCCGGGCTCCTCGGTCGTCTGCCGGGCCGCTTCCGCGAAGTCGGGGGCCTCGGCGTTGAAGGTGCGGTAGAGCCGGGCGGCGTCCGCGTCGGTGACGCCGTCGCGGCGCAGCAGCGGCAGCAGGGCGCGGGTGTTGGGCCCTCCTTCGCCGTGGAAGCTGCCCGTGGGCCCGAAGCAGCCGTAGCAGCCCCGCCCGTACGCCGGGCAGATGGCGCCGCAGCCGGCCTGGGTGACCGGGCCGAGGCACGGGGTGCCGTGGGCGACGGTGACGCAGGTGGTGCCGCGCAGCTTGCACTCGAAGCAGACGCTGTGGGTGGGGATGTCGGGCTTGCGGTCGGCGAGGTAGGCGGTGATGACCTCCAGCAGCTGCCGCTTGTCGATCGGGCAGCCACGCAGTTCCAGGTCGACCGGCACGTGGGCGGAGATCGGGGTGGAGCGGTCGAGGCTGTCGATGTACTCGGGGCGGGCGTAGACGACGGACTGGTACTCGGGCAGGCTCGCCAGGTTGCGCAGGGCCTGGACACCGCCGGCGGTGGCGCAGGCACCGATGGTCACCAGGTAGCGGGACTGCTCGCGGACCCGCCGGATCCGCTCCAGGTCGGCGGGGGCGGCGATGGAGCCCTCGACGAGGGAGAGGTCGTAGGGCGGCGGTAGTTCACGGCTGGAGGCCTCCAGGAAGTAGCCGATCTCGACCTCTCCGGCGAGCGCGAGGAGTTCGTCCTCGCAGTCGAGGAGGGTGAGCTGGCAGCCGTCGCAGGAGGAGAACTTCCACACCGCCAGGCGCGGGGTACCGGCCATGGCGCTCACCGCTCGGGGGTGGACAGCAGGCCTTCGGCGTGGCCCCAGCCGAAGACCGGGCCGTCCCGGCAGACGAGGACGGGGCCGAGCTGGCAGTGGCCGCACCAGGCGGTGGCGCAGCGCATGTTGCGTTCCAGCGAGACCCGGATGCGCTCGGCGGGCACGCCCCGGCGCAGCAGTTCGCGGGCGGTGGCGCGCATCATCACCTCCGGGCCGCACAGGTAGGCGGCGCAGTGCTCGGGGCGGAGGTCGACCCCGTCCAGCAGCGCGGTGACCAGCCCGACTGCCTCGCGCCAGCCGGGCTCGGGGCGGTCCACGGTGGTCCGGACGTCCGCCCGGGAGCGCCAGCGCGGCAGGTCCTCGACGAACAGCTGCTCGCCCGGGTTGCGGTACCCGGTGAGCACCGAGACCGTCCCGTAGGACTCGGCTCGGGCGAGGACTTCCTCGATGAGCGGGCGGAGCGGGGCGAGCCCGATGCCGCCGGAGACGATCAGGACGTCGCTGCCCGCGGGTGGGGTCTGCCAGGCCGTGCCGTACGGTCCGCGCGTCCCGATCCAGTCGCCCGGCTCGGCCCTGCACAGCGCCTCGCTGACCCTCCCGACCGCCCGCACGGTGTGGGCGAGCGTGTCGCCGGTGATGGCGCTGACGGAAAGCGGGATCTCGCCGGTGCCGAAGCCGTACAGCATGGCGTACTGCCCGGGCCGGAACGGCCGCAGTGGGCTCGCGGCCGGGACGAGGTCGAGGGTGACGGTGTCGGCGGTCTCCCGGTGGCGGGCCAGGACCCGGTAGGGGACGGGGGTCGTCTCGTGCATCACGGTTCTCCGTCCGTCGTGGCGGCCTCCGCGCGCAGGGCGGTGACCTCCTCGGTGATGTCGATGCCGACCGGGCACCAGGCGATGCAGCGGCCGCAGCCGACGCAACCCGAGGAGCCGAACTGGTCGTGCCAGGTGCCGAGTTTGTGGGTGAGCCACTGGCGGTAGCGGCTGCGGGCGGAGGTGCGGACCGGGCCGGTGCCGTGCAGGTGGGAGAAGTCGAGGTCGAAGCAGGAGTCCCAGCGGCGCCACCGCTCGGCGTGGTCACCGGTGAGGTCGGTGACCTCCTCGGTGGTGGTGCAGAAGCAGGTGGGGCAGACCATGGTGCAGTTGCCGCAGGTCAGGCAGCGGTTCGCGACCTGGTCCCAGCGCTCGGCGGTCATCGTGCCGGCCATCAGGGCACGCAGGTCGGTGGGGTCCATGCTCCGGCCCATCCGCCCGGCGGCCTCGGCGACGGCCGAACGGGCCCGTTCGCCGTCGGTGGGGCGGGTGGGGAGTGCGGCGAGGACCTCCTCGCCGTCGGGGCTGCCGGCGCGGACCGTGTAGTGGAGCCCGTCCGGTTCCGCCGTCTCGGTGAGCGCCAGGTCGTAGGACGACCCCTGCGGGAGGCCCGGGCCGGTGCCCATCGAGACGCAGAAGCAGACCGCGCTCGGTTCGGTGCATTCGGCCACGACGATGAACGCGCCGGCCCGCCGGGGCTCGTACACCGGATCGGTGTACGGGCCGCCGGTGAGCACCCGGTCCTGGACGGCGATCGCGCGCAGGTCGCAGGGGCGCACACCGAGGAACGCGTAGCGGGGCGGCGGATCGTCGTCCTCCCGGACGGTGACGGTGCCGTCCTCGGCTCGGTCGGCCTGCCAGAGCCGGGCCCGGGGCGGGTGCAGGAAGGTCTTCCAGGACTGCGGCCCGGCCGAGTGGGCGAAGGCCGCCCGGTCCGCGCGCGGGTGCAGCCGGTAGGTGCCGGCCTCGGCCTCGACGCCCCAGCCGTACGGCAGCTCCGCGGCGGAGGCCAGCTCGGCCAGCACGATCGCGCCGTCCCGCACGGTGGGGCCGACCACGGTGTACCCGCGCTGCCGCAGGGCCTCGACGAGCGCGGCGAGGCCCTGTTCGTCCAGCTCCACGAGCGGAGCGGTGGTGGTGTCCGTCATCGGGCTGCCCTCGGGCTCCTCGTCGTCCCCGGCACCGCCCGGGACGGGCGGTGCGCGTGGTTCCACTGTCCATCGCGACCCGGAATCCCGCATGGGCCGCCCGGCCCCGCCCCGGGGGCCGTCGGGGCCGTCGGCCGCCGCCGTTCGGCGCAGCGTCGTGTGCGGCGCGCGGGAGGGCGGGCAAGACTGGCGCCAGATTCTGGGTCCGGATGCTTGGAAAGGGGGCCGCCATGAGAGCGGCACCGCGGACGGGTGGCCTCGCGGCACCGGTCGACCTCAACCACCCCGGGCACTACGTCCACTGGGGCGTGGTGCAGATCTCGGTGGCGAACCTGGTGGTCATCGGCGTGATGGTGGTGGTCTTCCTGGCCGCGCTGTTACTCCCGTTCCCCAAGGGGCGGCGGCGCGATGACTGACTGGACCGGGGCGGTGCGGCGGTTCGCCGTCCGCAGGCTGCCTCCGGAGAAGCTGCTGCCCGGCACCCAGCCGGCGTACATGTCGTCGTGGATCTACGTCTTCGGCGTGCTCACGGTGTCGTCGCTGGTGGTGGTGCTGGTCTCCGGCGGGGTGCTCGCGCTGGAGGGTCCGGGCTGGTGGCACGCCTCCGGCGTCGGGAGGTTCGTCAACAGCGTCCACCTGTGGAGCGTGGAGCTGTTCATGGCGGTGATGGTGATCCACCTGTGGGGCAAGTTCTTCATGGCCGCCTGGCGCGGCCGGCGGGCGCTCACCTGGGTGACCGGCGCGGTCACCTTCCTGGCCGCGATCGCCACCGCGTTCACCGGCTACGCGGTGCAGCAGAACTTCGACTCGCAGTGGATCTCGGGACAGGCCAAGGACGCCCTCAACGCCGTCGGGATCGGTGCCTGGTTCAATGTGCTGGACTTCGGCCAGATGCTGATGTGGCACATCGTGCTCTTCCCCTTCGTGCTCGTGGTGCTGACGGCCTGGCACGTCCTGTTGGTCCGGACCCGAGGGATCGTGCCCCCGATCGACGCCTCGGCACCGCGGGTCGAGTCGTGAGGCGCACCGACACGCCCGACCCGGGCGACTTCCCGACCCGCCCGTACGACCTGGTCAAGGAGTTCACCATCGCGTTGGTGGTGGTGACGCTGTTGAGCGTGGGCCTGGCCGCGCTGTTCTCCTCACCGGACGAGAAGCCGACCACCCTGGCCTCCTGGTCGACCGCAGACCCGAGCGACTTCACCGCCACCGCCGTGGCGGAACTCGCCGGCACCAGCACCTCGGCGGGCTACGGCCCGCCGTACAACCACGCGCCCGGTGCCGGGCAGAAGATCGGCCCGGTCGGGCTGCAGCGCGCGGCCGGGGTGCGCATCCCGGTCGATCCGGCCGAGGACTTCGTCCTGGGCCCGCTGCGCCGCTCCCCCGAACCCGCCGAGGTCACCGCCGCACTCGCGGCCTGGAACGGCGCCGCGGGCGACCGGCAGCAGTCCTGGAGTTCGGCGTACGCCGACGCCCTCGGCAAGGCACCCGACGGCGACCCGGCCAAGGTCGCGCCAGGTGACTACGGCCCGGTACCGGTCCTCACCGCCCGGCTCCTGGTGCTCGCCCAGTCCGGTTCGCTCGACGGGCAGCTCCTCGCCCAGGACCGCTTCTACCAGACGGACTACACCCGGCCGATGCTCTTCCTCGCCGACGGCTCCCACCTGTCCGACCGGGCCACCTCCCAGCACCTGACCGGCAGCCAGTGGGGCATGATGAACGAGACCGGGAACTACCCGGGACAGGCCTGGCTGTGGCTGTACACCTTCTGGTACCAGATCGACCCGTTCAACACCTCCAAGAACGCGGACGCCGAGATCTGGGCGATCATGGCCGTTCTCAGCCTCGCCCTCGTCCTGGTTCCGTTCATCCCCGGCATCCGGTCCATCCCCCGCTGGACCAGGGTCCACCGGCTGATCTGGCGGGACTACTACCGCGGTCGGCGGTAGTTCCGCTTCAGCGTTCGTCCCTTCCGGCTGGTCAACGGTCCGAGTGCCACCGCCCGGAAGACGCCCGGTGAGTCCGCGCGGCCGCCGGAGGACTCGCCCGGCGACGGCCGCTGACCGGGCCGACCGGAACCACCCTCCGTGGTGTCCGCACAGCCCCGTCGCCCCGTCGCGGTCGTCACCGGGACCGCCCGGGCCCGTCAGGGCCCACCGGCCTGCGGCCCGGGACCGACCGGCCCTGCCCCGCCCGCCCGGCGGCGACCGACGATGAGAGCGGTCAAGGCTCCGCACAGAGCCGGTGACGGCGCCGGCCGGGGCCGACGAAGGAGTCTGCGATGAACGGCTTCGAAACCCGCCGCCCCGTGATCGTGGGCGTCGACCGCTCCCGGCCGCCGATGACAGGCAGCGGGCGCGCGTCGCGACGGCCGCCGGCACCGGGGCGGGGGAGCCGCCTCGGCGGCTTCCGCGGCCTGCTGTCCGGCTCCACCGGCCTCGCTCTCGTGCACCGCTGCACCGCTGCACCGCGCCGCCGGTGATCGTCCCGAACAGCGTCCCGGCCTGACCACGGAGATCGTCATGAAGACCACGAACGAACACCGGACGGACCCCCGTCCGCCCGACCCCGGCGACCTCGGCCGCCGGGTCGCCCACCGCCGTACCCAGCTCGGGCTCACCCGCGAGCTGGTGGCCGAGCGCGGCGGCCTGGATGCGGGGTTCGTCGCATACCTGGAGACGCACCCCGTTCCGGTCGGCGTCAGTACGCTCACCCGGCTCGCCGACGCGCTCGACACCACGGTCGGCAACCTTCTCGGTGGCGGGCGTGAGGAGCCGCCCGGCCGAGCCCGCGCCAACACCCGGGTACGGACCGAGGAGCTGGACCCGGCGGCCTGCTGGAGCAGACTCAACCCCGGGGGCGTCGGCCGGGTGATCCTGACGGCGCCGCGCGGGCTGGTGGCGCTGCCCGTCAACTACCGCGTACTGGACGCCACCATCCTCTACCGCACCGCGGAGGACGGCACCCTCGCCCGCACCGCCGGCAGCGAAGTCGCCTTCGAGGTGGACCAGTTGGACGAAACGTTCGCCACCGGCTGGAGCGTGCTGGTCAACGGCACCGTCTCGGTCGTCTCCGACGAGGAGGCCGTGCGATGGTTCGAACAGCACTCCGACCCCCACCCCTGGGCAGGCGGCGCCCGGGACACCTGGATGCGGATCCGGCCCACCGGGATCAGCGGCCGGATCATCCGCCCGGAAGGACCCCCGATCATCGGCTCCGAGTAGGCAGGGAAGCATCGCGATGAACGCCAAACCGCACGTCCTCGTGGTCGGCGGCGGCTTCGCCGGCCTGGAGACGGCCTTCGGCCTGCGCTACCTGCTCGGCGACCGAGTCCGCATCTCGCTCGCCGCCGACCGGGAGGACTTCCTGTTCAAGCCCGGCACCATCTACCTGCCCTTCGGCGCCGCCGAGGGCCCGCTCCACATCCGCCTACCCGGCCCGCTGTTCCGCCGCCACGTCGCCTTCCACCAGGGCGCGGTGGCCGAGGTCGACCCGGACACACTGGCGGTGGAACTCACCGACGGCACCCGGCTCCGCGGCGACTTCCTCGTCCTCGCCACCGGAGCCGCGATGCGCCCGCAGGAAGTGCCCGGCCTCGCCGAACACGCCCAGACGGTCTGGACTCCCCGCCAGATGCGCTCGCTGGGACGGAGGTTCCAGGAACTCAGGGAGGCCGCCGAGGCCGGACAGCACCGCCGGGTGCTCTTCCTCGTCCCGCCGGACAACAAGTGCGCCGGGCCGCTGTACGAGACCGCGCTGATGCTGGACACCTGGCTGCGCCGGGCGAACCTGCGTCCGTACGTCCACCTCACCTGGACCACCCATGAGACCGGCTACATCCAGGCCCTCGGCCCGCGCCTGCACCAAGTGGTGGAAGGCGAGTTCACGGCGCGGGGCATCGAGGGCCACACCTCGGCGGTGGTCGACGACGTCGGCGACGACGAGGTCCGCTACGCCGACGGCACCATCCGCCCCTACGACCTGCTGGTCGCCTTCCCCCCGTACGCCGCGGCCGTCGACTACCCTGAACTGCCGCACGACGAACGGGGGTTCCTGCTCACCCATCCGGACACCCGGCAGGTGCGCGAGCACCCGCGGATCTACGCACCCGGCGACGCGGGCGATTTCCCGGTCAAGCAGGCCTTCCTGGCCTTTCTCCAGGCCGATGCCGTCAGCCAGCACATCTGCACCGTCGTCGACCCCGAACTGCTCGACCGGCCAGGACCGTTCGAGCCGATCAGCATGTGCGTGCTGGAGATGCTCGACAAGGCGACGTTCGCCCAGGTGCCGCTGGAGGAGACCGGCAACACGGCCCAGCCCGTCCGCGTGGCGGTCGACGCCGACGGCGCCTACCGGGTCGGCACCTCCCCGCTCTGGCGCCTGGGCAGGAAGGCCCTCGGCCTCTATCTCCCGATCCGGTTCCGCGCCGGCCTGCCGTTCCACGGCGGCCGCCCCTGGCAGGCCATGGAGCTCGCGCTCAAGGGCATGTCGCGCGTTCTCGCCACCTGACCTGCTCCGATCCGCACCCCTCGCCAAGTCATGGTGGTTCACTCCCCGCCGGCGGGGAGCGTGGGTGATTCGAGCACCCGCCGGACCGGTGGTACTGGTCGAGGGTCCAACAGCCCCGACCGCCCCGACCGCCCCGGCCGGGCGGCACTGACCGCCGGGAACGCGCACCTCACCGGACGACCGGGGCCAGCAGCTCGATGTGCCCGGTGCGAAGGTGATTGCGGTGTCCGTCGGCGAACTCCAGCCGGAGGCTGCGGTCCGCCGGGGTGTCCACGACCACAGCGTTCTCGATCGTGCCGTAGCAGGACTCGGGACGTGAGTATCGCGACCTGCGGTGGGTCCGGCAGCGACCTGAGCTGCCGCAGAACGGACGGCCCGGCCGGGCCGTCCAGGACCTCCGGACCGGGCATCCGGACGTCCAACAGCACTACCTCGGGCCGGTGTTGTGCCACAGCGGTCGCCGCCCCGGCGCTGCCGACGGCGGCGACCACCTCGATCTCCGGGCCCTCATCGAGGATGAGCTCGAATCCGATCCGTGTCAGCGTCTCGTCATCCACCACCACGACCCTGATCGGCGATGCTCCGGCCGCGGTCCGGGCCGCGGCGCCGTCGTCCCACCGGCCGGAGACGGGCGGCGCTGTGCGGTGCGTGGTCACCGTTCGATGCTCCACAGCGGTCGTCGGGAACGGCGGCAGGGCAGTGGCGGCGAGCAGAGCGGTGAGGACGATCCGCTGACACCGGCGACGCACGGCAGGTCGTCGGGCACGGTGTGGAAGGACATGCACCCGGCATCGGCAGCCGGGCCGGCCGGCGGAATCCGGCAGGAGTCCGGACTCCGCCAGCCGGTCGGCCGCATGCCCCGCCGCTCAGCGGGGTGCGGTGTCACGCTCGCCGCACCCCGGAGGACGGAAACGAAACGGGCGTGCGGCGGCGTCAAGGGCGCAGACGGGGCCGCGGGACTCGGCCGGCCTGACCGGGGATCCCTCCGTCGCCACGGCGCGGCCGGTCCGTCCGGCAGGGCGGTCGTCCGTCCGGCTGTCCAGGCGGCTCCCCACGAGGGCCTGCTACAGCCAGTCACGGCGCTTGAAGGCCAGGTACAACCCGGTGCAGACCAGCGCCATCAGACCGATCGCGAACGGATAACCGAACGCCCACTTGAGCTCCGGCATGATCTGGAAATTCATGCCGTAGACGGTGCCGATCAGGGTGGG
>NZ_JBHXEG010000102.1:0-28806 GCF_042724935.1 Kitasatospora sp. NPDC127060 | reverse complement strand
CCGTCGCGGTGATCGCGACGGGCCCTCGGGCCTTCCACCGGGGGCGCTGCGGGTCAGCGCAGCTCCGGCGGCGGGGTCCGCTTGGCGTCCATGCCGTCCACCCGCACCAGGCTCCCCCAGACGGCCATCCGGTACCGCGAGGTGTACACCGGCGTGCAGGTGGTGAGGGTGATGTAGCGGCCGGGGGCGGTGTAACCGGAGCCGACCGGGACGGGCGCGACGATGCCGGTGTCGTACTTGGACGTCTCCGGCAGGGTGTTGTCGACCTTGTAGACGTACCACTTGTCCTTGGTCTCGACCACGATCGCGGCGCCCCTGTGGACGGCGTCCAGGTCATGGAACTTGGCGCCGTGGCCGTCCCGGTGGGCGGCCAACGCGAAGTTGCCCGCCTGGTCCCACGGCATCGCGGCCTTGTAGGGCTGCTCGTACACGCCCGCCACGCCCTCGTCCAGGACGTCGGTGGAGGTGCCCATCCGGATCAGCACCTGGAAGTCCCGGCCCATCGCCGGGACGTGCAGGAAGCCCACGTCGTCCCCGATCGCGGGCGGCGCGACGACTCCGCCCGGCCCGGCGGCGGCGCCCGTGGGGCCGGGGGTCGGACCGGCCGCCCAGGAGCCGCGCAGCTTGTCCGAGGCGTCCGCCGCGGAGCGGTCCGCCTGCACGTTGGTCCACCACAGCGAGTAGGCCACGAACAGGCCGAGCACCAGGCCCAGGGTGATCAGCAGCTCGCCGAAGACGCCGAGCGCGGCCAGCGCCCGGCTCCGGCCCTTCCGCACCGCCCGTTCGGGCGGGGGGAAGGCCTCCCCCTCCGGATCGGCCGACCGCGCGGTCCCGTCGTCCTGCATCTGCGCTGCTCCCCCTCCGAAACCGGGCCTCCGGGCGGCTACCCGCCCGCGATCGCGGCCGGCTTGCCCTGACTGCGCGGTCGCTCCTCGGTCATCTTGCCAAAGAGGATGAGGCGGTACTTGGAGGTGAACTCGGGGGTGCAGGTGGTGAGCGTGATGTACCGGCCGGGGCCGGTGTACCCGGAGCCGTTCGGCACCGGCTTGATCACGCTCACGTTGCTGGGCGGGGTCTGCGGGATGCCCCCGGTGATCTCGTAGGTGTAGTACCCGGCGGCGGTCTCGACGACGATCTTGTCGCCCTTGCCGAGCTCGTTGATGTAGCGGAACGGCTCGCCGTGGGTGTTGCGGTGGGCGGCCAGCGCGAAGTTGCCCGCCTGGTCGCCCGGCATCCCGGTGCCGGGGTAGTGGCCGACCAGGCCCTTGTCGAGCACCGCCGCCTTGTCGGTGCCCTCGGCGATCGGAAACTTCAGCCCCAGCTTGGGCAGGTAGATGATGGCGAAGCCCTTGCCGGGGGCGAACGCCTCCGGCTTGTTCGGATCCGCGGCGGGCTGGCCCGCGCCGGGCGGCTGGGCGTCGAACTGCTGCTCCAGCTGGTCCCGGGCACTGTTGGCGGCGGCGTCGGCCTGCACGTTGGTCCACCACAGCTGGTACGCGACGAACAGCAGCATCACCAGGCCGAAGGTGATGCACGCCTCGCCGACGAAGCGGGCGGCCACCACCACGGCGGACTCCTTCGGGCGGACGCCACCGGCGCCCCGGCCCTTCGCCCGGCGCCGGCCGCCGCCCGCACGGACCGAGGTCCGGCCCTGGGCGGCCCGGCGGCGCTCGGCCCGGCCGCCGGTGGCCGGGACGGCCTCGGCGGGCGGCTCGCCGCCGTCGGCGGGCAGCCGCAGCTGGAGGGTCTGGTCAGGGAGCCACGGGTACTCGGGCCCGCCCTCGACGGGCTGCTCGGCCTGCTCGTACACGCCCCAGCCGTCCTCGGGCGCCCCCTGGACCGGCTGCTCCTGCGGGTACGGCCCGCCGGGCTGCGGGGCACCGTACTGCGGAGCGCCGTACTGCTGGGCGGCGGGCTGCCGGGTGCCGTACTGCGGGCCGCCCTGCTGCTGGACACCGTCGTACGGCTGCGGGCCGCCGTACGGGCCGGCCTCCGGCTGGTAACGCCCCTCCGGGCGCACCGCGGTCACGCCGCTCAGCCCCGGCCGATCACCGGGGCGAGCCCGGCCGACCGGTCCACGGCCTGCGGGAAGCCGCACTCCGCCAGCCAGTTGGCGAGCATCCGGTGCCCGCCCTCGGTCAGTACCGACTCGGGGTGGAACTGCACGCCCTCGACGAGCAGTTCACGGTGTCGCAGGCCCATGATCACGCCGCTCGCGGTCCGGGCGGTGACCACCAGCTCGTCCGGCACGGTGGCCGGGTCGACGGCCAGCGAGTGGTAGCGGGTCGCGGTCAGCGGCGAGGGCAGGCCCTCGAACACCCCGCCGTCCTCGTGCTCGACCGGCGAGGTCTTGCCGTGCAGCAGCTCCGGTGCCCGGCCGACCACCGCGCCGTAGGCGACCGCGATCGACTGCAGGCCCAGGCAGACGCCGAACACCGGCAGCCCGATCCCGGCGCAGTGGTGCACCATCTCGACGCAGACCCCGGCCTCCTCGGGCGATCCGGGCCCGGGGGAGAGCAGCACCCCGTCGAAGCCCTCCTCCCCCGCCCGGCGGACGGCGTGCTCGACGGTCACCTCGTCGTTGCGCACCACCTCGCAGGTGGCACCGAGCTGGTACAGGTACTGGACCAGGTTGAAGACGAAGCTGTCGTAGTTGTCCACGACCAGGATGCGGGGCGGGGTCGACTGGGTGGTCATGCGCGCGTGGTCTCCGTGGGATGCGGTGCTGGGGGGAAGTTCCGGGCCCGCCGGTCAGCCGGCCGAGGCGCCGTCGCCGCCGTCCACTGTGACGTCGCCGAAGGGGAGCAGCGGTTCCGCCCACGGGAAGACGTAGGTGAAGAGGAGGTAGACGATCCCCAGGATCAGGAGCAGCGAGATGACGGCCCGGACCAGGGTGTTCCCCGGCAGGTGACGCCAGATCCAGCCGTACATGGTGCTCCCTCGAGGTAGCGGACTGGGGTCAAGAGTAGACCCGGGATCAACGGCCGTGAGGCCGGTCCGCCCTTGCCGCTACTGCTGCCCGCCCGCCGAGCGCAGTTCGGTGGTGCCGGAGTATCCGGGCAGGGTCAGGTCCCCGCTCTCCTGGACCTTCCAGCCCAGGCCGTACGCCTGGACGTACTGCAGGTAGTTGCGGATCGTCGGGTCCGCGTCGACGGCCGACCGCAGGGCGTCCGTCTTCCCCACCGCCTTGACCACGTACGGCGGGGAGTAGACCCGGCCCTGGAGCAGCAGGGTGTTGCCGACGCAGCGCACGGCGCTGGTGGAGACCAGCCGCTGGTCCATCACCTGTACGCCCGCCGCGCCGCCCCGCCACAGCGCGTTGACCACGGCCTGGATGTCCTGCTGGTGGATGACCAGGTCGTTGACGCCGGGCTCGGGGACGCCGGGGATGCGCGCGGTGGCGTTCGGCGGGGCGTCGTTGAGGGTGACGGTCAGTCCGCCGCCCTGCAGCGGCTCCAGGGCCGCGCCGAGCCGCAGGCCGTCCAGTTGGGCCGCGTCGGCGGGGTCGTGGCCCTGCTGCTCGGTGAGCTGCTGCGCGCGGGCCTGGAGGTCGGCCAGCTGGGCCTGCGCCTGCTGGTTCTGCGAGCTGCGCTGGCGGATCACGTCGCCGAGGCTCAGCAGTGAGTTGTCGGTCCGGAGGTCGGTGCCGCGGGCGGTCTGGGCGCTGATGTAGAAGAGCAGACCGGCGAGCGCGAACACGGCGCAGGTCAGGGCACGGCCGACAATTCGGGTGCCGGAGCGGCGGGTAACGGCCTTCCCGGGGGGAATCGACAAATTAGTCACCGTACCCTTATCTCCTTGAGACCCGCCGAGCCACTACGCTAACGGACGCCGGTGGCAGCCGGGGGAGCGGTCCCAGAGCGCTCTCCACGTCCGTCCGTCGGCTCTCAACCCGCTGCACCTCTGCGCGGTCTCACAGCGCATCGACAGGAGAGCTCCTCGTGCCGAAGTCTCGACTCCGCAAGAAGTCCGACTACACCCCGCCGACCACGGCCGTGGTGAAGATCAGCTCGGGCCGTAGTTGGGTCGCGCCGCTGATGCTGGCACTGTTCCTCATCGGCCTGGTCTGGATCGTCACGTACTACGTGACGAGCGGCAGCTACCCGGTCGAGAGCTGGCGGAACTGGAACATCCTGGTCGGCTTCGGCTTCATCGCGGCCGGGTTCGGCGTCTCCACCCAGTGGAAGTGACGCCACCCGCGTCCTGAGGCTCGATTTCGGGCCACATCCGCCGCTCCGGATCGCGGGTCCCGGAGCGGCGGTTCGGCGTGCCCGGATCCGGGTCGCGGCACGGTCGGCCGCCCACCATCAGACAGTCCGACCATCACACTGTCAGGCTTATCCACATGGTTATCCACACTGGGGAAAAGTCCCCCCAGCCTGTGGATAACTTTCCCGGTCCGGACCGTCCACAGCTGTGCACAACCTCCCCGAAGGGCGGGAACCGCACAGCAGGACACGCGTAGAACAACAGTCCACAGCCGGGTCGACGCACAGCCTGTGCACAACCCCGCACCCGCTGTGGACAAACGTCCGGGGTCGTCAGGCGCCGTAGAGGGCCATCCCGGCCAGCAGCAGTCCCGCCTCCAGGGCCAGCGCCCCGACCAGCGTCAGCGCCTGGACCACGCCACGGCGCTCGCGCGGGGCGTACATCAGGCCGAAAGAGACCAGGACGCCGATCACCAGCCCGCCGATGTGCGCCCGCCAGTCGATGCTCGGCCCGACGCCGCCCGGGCCGCCCCTCGCCCCGGAGAAGGTGACCACCAGGTTGAAGACCAGGAAGGCCACCGCCGGGGCCAGCGGGCCGCGGTCCCGCAACTGCATCAGGATCGTGGCGCCGATCAGGCCGAAGACCGCCCCCGAGGCGCCGAACGAGTTCACCCAGTCGCCGGCCACCAGGAAGGTGAAGGTGCTGCCGCCCAGGCCGGCCAGCAGGTAGAGGGCCACGAAGCGCAGCCGGCCGAGCGCCTCCTCCAGCGGCGGGCCGAGCCAGAGCAGCACCAGCATGTTCAGCCCGATGTGCCACCACTGGAGGTGCAGGAACGTGGCGGTCAGCAGCCGGTACCACTGCCCCGGGCCGTCCGCGACCCCGTACGGGCCGCCGGCGTGCGCCCGCCCGGCGCTGACCAGGGCCCAGACCTCGCCCAGGCGCGGGACGAGCACATAGGCGGCCAGCACCCAGACGACCAGGTTGATCCCGACCAGCACCCGGGTCACCAGGCCGGCGACCAGGCTCGGCGCCCCGCCGAACCGGGTGGTCGCCCGCCGCGCCCCGGCGTGCCCCTCGCCGACGCACTCGGGGCACTGGAAGCCCACCGAGGCGGCCACCATGCACTGGGGACAGATCGGCCGCTCGCACCGGGTGCAGGAGATCCCGGTGGTCGTCCGCGGGTGCCGGTAGCAGCCGGGCGGCTCGGCCTCCGGGGCGCGGTCCGTGGACGGTCGCGGCTCGTCCGGGAGCATCAGCGGCTCCCCCTTCCCTGACCGGTCACCGAAGCCGCCAGCCTACTGCGGCGCCGCGCCCCGACGGCCGGCCTCCCGCCCCCGGCCCTCCCCCCGCGAGCCCCGCGTACGGCCCATCTCGGCGTGCCGCTGGACAAATCGGCATGCATGATCAGCATTCAGGTGGATATGTGCATATAGGACGCCACCCAGGAGGAGAGACTCGTGAGCTTTTCGGACTCGGCCCGTGAGACCGCCACCAGGACCCGGGACACCGCCGCACAGTTCGCGGACGGCGCCAAACAGCGCCTCGGGCCCGCCCTGGACGCCCTCGGCCCCAAGGCCACCCAGGCCGCCCACCACCTCCGTGTCCACTACGACAAGTACCTCGCCCCGCAGTTCGGCCACGCCTTCGCCAGCCTGCCGCCGGAGGCCCAGGAAAACGCCCTGAAGGCCCTCCACCGGGCCCAGGAGGCCGCCCTGGCGGCCCGTCTCTCCGCCGCCCGCGCAGCCGACCAGGCCCGCACCACGGTCGGCCCCAGGGTCGCCCTGGCGGTCGAGGAGGCCCGCGCGGCGGTCTCCCCGGTCGCGCACGAGGCCCAGTCCCGCGGCGCCGCCGCGCTGACCGCCCTCCACGGCAACGTCAGCTCGGCCGAGATCAGCGAACTGGCCGCCCGGAACGCGAAGCGGCGGCAGCGGTGCGGCGGCTGGTCCACCGGCCTCGTGGTGGTCGGGGTGCTGGCCGTCGGCGGCGGCCTGGTCGCCTGGCAGTGGTGGCGCCGGCACAGCAACCCGGAGTGGCTGGTCGAGCCCCCGGCCCCGCAGTCGCCCCAGCCGGCCGGCTCGACCGCCGCCCCGATGAACGGCGTCACCCCCGAGGACGCGGCCGGATCCGCGGAGCCGTCCGACGACGACCGCCCGCCGTCCTAGCGCGGGCCCGGAAACGCCGAACGGCGGCCGACCTGGGGAACAGGTCGACCGCCGTTCAGGCGCTGTGGAGCATAGGAGACTCGAACTCCTGACATCTGCCTTGCAAAGGCAGCGCTCTACCAACTGAGCTAATGCCCCTCGACGGCACGGCGCGTGCCGACGGGCACTAGCGTACCGGGTTCCGGCGTGATTCCGAGAGCCGTCCCCCTGGGGGAACCGGCCGGGCCGATCGAAGGAACGGGCCGACCGGTTCGGGAGGCGCGGTCAGCGCCTCCGAAGACCGTCGATCGTGCGATCGCCCGGGGCTCAGCGACCGGCCGGAACCGGGTCGGTGGCCTCGGTCCACAGGTCCTGCTCGGCGCGGTCCGCCTGGACCTGACGGTAGACAAAGAAGCCGCCGAGGGCGACCAGGGCGACCAGGAGGAGCTTCTTCACCGCGGGACCTCGTCCTTCTTGCGTTGGCGGACTCAAGAGCCGGTGCTCCGGCCGGACTGACCGGGCCGACGAGTCCAGATGTGTTTCGAGCGCGAACGGGCTGCCGGGTGCCAGACTGCCCTTGCGGCCGATGATACACACCGGTGTCCCAATCGTGACCAGCCACCGGTGCCGTCAACCCGGCGGTCCGGTCCGAGGATTGACGCCGCACCTCCTGTCGTACGGATCGTCCGCACGCGGTCCGCCCGGGAAGCCCTCGTCTGAGCCGGTCCACCGGGGAACGCCGAAGGGCCCGGAGTGATCACTCCGGGCCCTTCGGGGCGGTGGGCCTAACAGGACTTGAACCTGTGGCCTCTTCCTTATCAGGGAAGCGCTCTAACCGTCTGAGCTATAGGCCCTCGCTGCACACCAGAGCGTACCGGAAGCCGCCCGATCCGCGAAAACGCCGAAGGGCCCGGAGTGATCACTCCGGGCCCTTCGCGGTGGTGGGCCTAACAGGACTTGAACCTGTGGCCTCTTCCTTATCAGGGAAGCGCTCTAACCGTCTGAGCTATAGGCCCTTGCCGCACTGAAAGATTAGCGGACCGACCGCCGATCCCCCAAATCCGTTCCGGCCGGGGTCGCGGCGATGACCTCGGCGGCCGGGCGCACCAACCACTCCTCGCGGGTCGGCGGCAGGCCCGATCCGCCCGCCTCGGTGCTGCGGACGGCCAGGACCTGGTTGACGCCGATCCGGTTCTGCTCGAAGGCCAGCGCGGAGGCGGCCATGTACAGCCGCCAGACCCGGGCCCGGCCGAGGCCCACCAGCCGGACCGCCTCCGTCCAGTGCGCCTCGAGGTTGGCCACCCACTCGCGCAGGGTCAGCCCGTAGTGCTCGCGCAGCGCCTCGACGTCCCGGACCTCGAAGCCGGCCTCCTCCAGCCGCGCCACGGTGGACCCGACCGGGGAGAGCTCGCCGTCGGGGAAGACGTAGCGGTCGATGAACGGGCTGGTGCGGTGCGGCTCGCCCGGGTAGTCGGGGCGGCGGGCGATCTGGTGGTTGAGCAGCCGGCCGCCGGGGGCCAGCAGCCGGTACAGGCCGTCGGCGTAGACCCGGTACTGCTCCTCGCCGACGTGCTCGGCCATGCCGACGCTGGAGATCGCGTCGAAGGGGCCGTCGGTGATCTCCCGGTAGTCCTGGAGGCGGACCTCGACCCGGTCGGCCAGGCCGGCCTCCTCGATCCGGGCCCGGGCCAGCGCGACCTGTTCCTTGGAGATCGAGACGCCCACCGCTGTGACCCCGTAGTGCTCGGCCGCGTGCAGCAGCAGCGAGCCCCAGCCGCAGCCGACGTCCAGCAGCCGCATCCCGGGCCGCAGGCCGAGCTTGCGGCAGATCAGGTCGAGCTTGGCCTCCTGGGCGGCCTCCAGGCTCTTCGCCTCGGGCGTCCAGTAGGCGCACGAGTAGACCATCGAGGAGCCCAGCACGAGGCCGTAGAAGTCGTTCCCGACGTCGTAGTGGTGGCTGATGGCCGCACGGTCCCGGCCGCGGCTGTGCAGCCGCCCCTGGGCCCGTCGGACCTCCTCCGGGGGCGGGGTGGGCTCCGGGCCGACCGCCCCGGCCCGGAGGACGGCGGCGAGCACCCGGCGGCCGCCTGCGCCGAGGACCTCGCGCGGCCCGAGGGCCATGGTGCGGATCTCCGGCAGCTCGGCGAAGCGGGCGACCGCGGAGAGCGTCTCGTACAGGTCGGTGCCGGGGGCGAGGTCCAGGTCCCCCGCGACGTAGGCCCGGGCCAGGCCCAGCTCGTTCGGCTGCCAGACCAGTCGGCGCAGCGCCCGGCGGTTGCGCAGGACCACGGTGGGCGCTCCGGGCGGCCCGGCGACGCTGCCGTCCCAGGCCTGCACCCGCAACGGGATCGGGATGCCCAACAGCCCTTCCAGGGCCTCGACCAGTTGACCTGCGAGCTTCGCCACCGCGCGCCTCCGTCCAGCCGTCCTGCGGAACCTCTCCTGACCCGGTCGACCGACCGGGGCGGCCTGCGGCACTCCCAGGGGTGGGAACGGGCGGCGTCCAGCTAATCCCACCGCGAGCGGCCCGTTTCCGGGCGGCACGCCGCGGGCTGCCGGTGTCACCCGAATGCCGACGGGCCCCGCAGGCTGCAACAGCCTGCGGGGCCCGTAGATTCCGTCTGCGGACGGTGAACTGACCAGGGGTCAGGATCCGGCCGGGATCAGTCCTCCTCGGCCAGGGTCAGCTCGACGCCGCCGGTGAAGCCGGCCGCCGCGTTGTAGATGAACGCGGAGAGCGTGGACAGCGCGGTCAGCAGGACGACGTCGACCACGGCGATCAGTGTGGTGAACATCATGACCTGGCCGAAGCCGATGTAGTCCATCAGGTTGAGCTGGCTGCTGGCGTTGTCCGCGCCGCCGCCGGTGACGTCCTTGAGCGTCTTGGTCAGCGAGTCGAAGACGCCGAGCGAGTCCAGCGTCATCCACAGCACGGCCGAGGCCACGATGATGATGATGCCGACGGCCAGCGACAGCAGGAAGCTGACCTTCATCACCGACCACGGGTCGACCTTGGTCACCCGCAGCCGGGCCTTGCGGGTCCGGCCGAGGCCGCCGCCGACGGTCGCGGGCCCGCCGGCGGGGCGGCGCGGCGCGCCGGGCACCGGGGTGCCACCGGCCGGGGTGTTGCCGCCGGTCCGGGTGCCCCGGGGCGGGGTCGGCTGACCCTTGGCGTACGTGGTCGGCTGCGAGAAGCCGCTCTGTCCGGCAGCCGGACTGCCGGACGGGGGCGGGGTCTGGCCCCCGTAGGTCGCACCGGCCTGACCCGCTCCGCCGACCGGCGGCATCAGCGAGGTGGACGCGGCCGAGTGCTCGGTCGGCGGCTGCCCCGGCACGCCGTACGACCCCCCGCCCTGCGCGCCCGGACGGCCGCCGGAGGGTCCTCCCGCAGCACCCGTGGCTCCACTCACCTGGTCCTCCCGCACTTCCCACCAGGGCGGCGCCCTGATCCGTCACTCGTCATCCAGCGCCCGGCGGGATTGCCCGGTACTGGTCGGCGTCCGGTGCCGCCGCGTCCTCTCTCTGGACGCGACGGCACCGGTCTGCGGTTCGGTTCAGACCTCGGCGTCGCCGCCGACCGCCGTCCCCGTACCCTCGGCCGTCTCGGTGGACTCGGTGCCAGCGACCTCGTCCTCCGCCGTCTCCTCGTCCTCGGCCTCCGCGTTGCGGGCCATGCCCACGACCGCGTCGCGCTTTCCGAGGTTGATCAGTTGGACGCCCATGGTGTCACGTCCGGTTTCACGAACCTCGGAAACCCTCGTGCGGATCACCCCACCCGAGAGGGTGATCGCCATGATCTCGTCGGTGTCGTCGACCACCAGCGCGCCGACCAGCGAGCCCCGGCCCTCGACGATCTTCGCCGCCTTGGTGCCGTAGCCGCCACGTCCCTGGACACGGTACTCGTCCACGGCCGTTCGCTTGGCGTACCCGCCGTCAGTGGCGGTGAACACGTAGGTACCCGGACGGACCACGTTCATCGAGAGCAGCTCGTCGTCCTCGCGGAACGCCATGCCCTTGACGCCGGAGGTGGCGCGGCCGGTGGGGCGCAGCGCGTCGTCGGTCGCGGTGAAGCGGATCGACTGGGCCTTCTTGGAGACCAGCAGCAGGTCGTCCTCGGAGGAGACCAGCTCGGCGCCGATCAGCTCGTCGTCCTGGCCCTCCTCGTCCTGGCGCAGGTTGATCGCGATCAGGCCGCCGGAGCGCGGGGAGTCGTAGTCCTTCAGCGCGGACTTCTTCACCAGGCCGGCCCGGGTGGCGAGGACCAGGTACGGCTTGTCCTCGTAGGTGCGGACGGCCATCACCTGGGCGATGTGCTCCCCCGGCTGGAAGGCCAGCAGGTTGGCCACGTGCTGGCCGCGGGCGTCGCGCCCGGCGTCCGGGAGCTCGTAGCCCTTGGCGCGGTAGACCCGGCCCTTGTTGGTGAAGAACAGGATCCAGTTGTGGGTCGTCGTCACGAAGAAGTGGTCGACGATGTCGTCCTGCTTCAGCTGGGCACCGCGCACGCCCTTGCCGCCGCGCTTCTGCGAGCGGTAGAGGTCGGAGCGGGTCCGCTTGACGTAGCCGCCACGGGTGATCGTGACGACGATGTCCTCCTCGGCGATGAGGTCCTCGATGGAGAGGTCGCCGTCCGAGGGGATGAGGGTCGAGCGGCGCTCGTCGCCGTACTTCTCGACGATCGCGGCGAGCTCCTCGGAGATGATCTCGCGCTGACGGGTCGGCGAGGCCAGGATCGCGTTGTACTCGTCGATCTTGCGCTGCAGCTCGTCGTGCTCGTCCATGATCCGCTGGCGCTCCAGGGCGGCCAGCCGGCGCAGCTGCATCTCCAGGATCGCGTTGGCCTGGAGTTCGTCGATGTCCAGCAGGCCCATCAGGCCGGTGCGGGCGGCGTCGGCGCTGGCCGAGGCCCGGATCAGCGCGATGACCTCGTCGATCAGGTCCAGGGCCTTCAGCAGCGCGCGCAGGATGTGGGCGCGCTCCTCGGCCTTGCGCAGCCGGAAGGTGGTGCGCCGGACGATGACCTCGACCTGGTGGTTGACCCAGTGCCGGATGAAGGCGTCCAGCGACAGGGTGCGCGGCACGCCGTCGACCAGGGCCAGCATGTTGGCGCCGAAGTTGGTCTGCAGCTCGGTGTGCTTGTACAGGTTGTTGAGCACGACCTTGGCGACCGCGTCGCGCTTGAGCACGACCACCAGGCGCTGACCGGTGCGGGACGAGGACTCGTCCCGGACGTCGGCGATGCCGGCGATCTTGCCGTCCTTGACCAGGTCGGCGATCTTCAGCGCGAGGTTGTCCGGGTTGACCTGGTACGGCAGCTCGGTGATCACCAGGCACTGGCGGCCCTGGATCTCCTCGACCTCGACCACGGCGCGCATGGTGACCGAGCCGCGACCGGTGCGGTAGTAGTCGTCGATCCCGCGGCGGCCGACGATCAGCGCGCCGGTGGGGAAGTCAGGGCCCTTGATCCGCTCGATCAGCGCCTCCAGCAGCTCCTCGGCGGAGGCCTCGGGGTTCTCCAGGTACCAGAGCGCGCCGGAGGCGACCTCGCGGAGGTTGTGCGGCGGGATGTTGGTGGCCATGCCGACCGCGATGCCGGTGGCACCGTTGACCAGCAGGTTGGGGATGCGCGCGGGCAGGACGGTCGGCTCCTGCGAGCGGCCGTCGTAGTTGGGCGCGAAGTCGACGGTCTCCTCGTCGATGTCGCGCATCATCTCCATGGCCAGCGGCATCATCTTGCACTCGGTGTAGCGCATGGCCGCGGCCGGGTCGTTGCCCGGGGAGCCGAAGTTGCCGTTGCCGTCCACCAGCGGCATCCGCATCGACCACGGCTGGGCCAGCCGGACCACGGTGTCGTAGATCGAGGTGTCACCGTGCGGGTGGTAGTTGCCCATGACGTCGCCGACGACGCGGGCGCACTTGTAGTAGCCCTTCTCGGGCCGGTACCCGCCGTCGTACATCGCGTAGAGCACGCGGCGGTGCACCGGCTTGAGGCCGTCGCGGACCTCGGGGAGCGCCCGGCTGACGATCACGCTCATCGCGTAGTCGAGGTAGGAGCGCTGCATCTCGGTCTCGAGCTCGACCGGCTCGATCCGCATGGTCGCCTGGGCGGTGGCCTCGGCGGGCTCGGGGGTCTCGGGCTGGTCGCCTTCGGGACGGTTGTCGTCGACCACTGGTGGTCAGTTTCCTTTCACGCGGACTGGTACGTGCGGGGCCTGGTTCGCAGGCGTCACACGTCCAGGAAGCGGACGTCCTTGGCGTTGCGCTGGATGAAGGAGCGGCGGGCCTCGACGTCCTCGCCCATCAGCACGGAGAACAGCTCGTCGGCGCGGGCGGCGTCCTCCAGGGTGACCTGGAGCAGCAGCCGGTGCTCGGCGTCCATCGTGGTGACCCGGAGCTCCTCGGCGTTCATCTCGCCGAGACCCTTGAAGCGCTGGATCGCGTCGTCCTTGGGGAGCCGGCGCCCGGCCTCGACGCCGGCGGCGATCAGCGCGTCGCGCTCGCGGTCGGAGTAGGCGTACTCGAAGTCGTCCTTGCCCCACTTGATCTTGTACAGCGGGGGCATGGCGAGGTAGACGTACCCGGACTCGACCAGCGGCCGCATGAAGCGGAACAGCAGGGTCAGCAGCAGGGTGCGGATGTGCTGACCGTCGACGTCGGCGTCGGCCATCAGGACGATCTTGTGGTACCGCAGCTTGGACTCGTCGTAGTCCTCCTGGATGCCGCAGCCGAAGGCCGAGATCAGCGCCTGGACCTCGGTGTTCTGCAGCACCTTGTCGATCCGGGCCTTCTCGACGTTCAGGATCTTGCCGCGGATCGGCAGGATGGCCTGGGTGCGCGGGTCCCGGCCCTGCTTGGCCGAGCCGCCTGCGGAGTCACCCTCGACGATGAAGATCTCGCACTCGGACGGGTCCTTGGACTGGCAGTCCGAGAGCTTGCCCGGAAGCGACGCGGACTCCAGCAGGCCCTTGCGGCGGGTGAGGTCGCGGGCCTTGCGGGCGGCGACGCGCGCGGTGGCGGCCTGGATGGACTTGCGGATGATGTCCGCGGCCTCGTTGGGGTTGCGGTCCAGCCAGTCGTTGAGCTGCTCGTGGACGACCTTCTGGACGAAGGTCTTGGCCTCGGTGTTGCCGAGCTTGTCCTTGGTCTGGCCCTCGAACTGCGGCTCGCCGAGCTTGACCGAGATGATCGCGGTCAGACCCTCGCGGATGTCCTCGCCGGAGAGGTTGTCGTCCTTCTCGCGGAGCAGCTTCTTGTCCCGCGCGTAGCGGTTGACCAGGCCGGTCAGCGCGGCGCGGAAGCCCTCCTCGTGGGTGCCGCCGCCGTGGGTGTGGATGGTGTTGGCGAAGCTGTAGACCCCCTCGGTGTACGAGGAGTTCCACTGCATCGCGACCTCCACCGAGATCGCCTTGTCCTTGTCCTCCGCCTCGAAGTCGATCACCGAGGGGTGGATGACCTCGCCCTTGCGGGAGTTGAGGTGGGCGACGAAGTCGGCGATGCCGCCGTCGTACTTGTACGTGACGGTGAGCGGCTTGCCCTCCTCGTCCACGTGCTCGGGGCGCTCGTCGGTCAGCGAGATCGACAGGCCCTTGTTGAGGAACGCCATCTCCTGGAAGCGCCGGGAGAGCGTCTCGAAGGAGTAGACGGTGGTCTCGAAGATGTCGGCGTCGGCCCAGAAGGTCACCGTGGTGCCGGTGCGGTCGGTCTCCGCGCCCTTGACCAGGGCGGCGGTCGGCGCGCCCATCTTGTAGTCCTGGGTCCAGATGTTGCCGTCCTTGTGGATCTCCACCGAGAGCCGGGTGGACAGCGCGTTCACCACCGAGACGCCGACGCCGTGCAGACCGCCGGAGACGGCGTAGCCGCCACCGCCGAACTTGCCGCCCGCGTGCAGGACGGTGAGCACGACCTCGACGGCCGGCTTGTCCTGACCGGGGACGATGTCCACCGGGATGCCTCGGCCGTTGTCGACGACGCGGATCGCGCCGTCGGCCATGATCGTGACGTCGATGGTGTCGGCGTACCCGGCCATCGCCTCGTCGACGGAGTTGTCCACGACCTCCTGCACCAGGTGGTGCAGGCCGCGCTCACCGGTGGAGCCGATGTACATGCCGGGGCGCTTGCGGACGGCGTCGAGGCCTTCCAGCACCTGGATGTTGCTACCGGTGTAGGAAGCCTGGTCGGTCTGGTCTGGGGTCTGGCTGGGGTTGCCGGAATCGGCCACGAAGCGCCCTCTCTGGCACAGCACGGGCCGCATTCCCGCCCCGTGCGGGCGAGCGTGCGACCACGGCGTTTCGACTCGGTTGCCACTAGCAACAGTGTTTGGCTTTCAGTCTACCGGTACGACTGACAGAGATGGGCGTTTGGCAGCCCTTGAAGGCAGATATGCCGCCCTGAATCCCCTCGGCACGAGTCCCGATACTCGCCCGGGGGGCCCGAGGCGCCTGGAAGGGCCGTCAGGGGTTCCGGAAGATCGTGGTCCGATCCCGGCCGGAACCGGCCGGCGCCGGCCGGGCTCAGCCCCAGGTGTCGCCCGGGCCCTTGCTGCCGGGCGCGCGCAGCCGGCCGTAGCCGCGGACCGGCGCGGCCGGGCCGAGCACCTTGATGGTGCGGACCGTGCCGTGGCCCAGCTCGTGGTTCAGACGGGCCACCAACTGCCGTGCCAGCCAGCGCAGTTGAGTGGCCCAGGCAGTGGAGTCGCACTGCACGGTGAGCACCGCCTCGGCCTCGTCGTAGGAGGAGGGGTGGCAGTGCGCGGCGATGTCCGGGCCGACGATCTGCGGCCAACGGCCCATCACGCCGCCGACCGCGGCCGAGGACTCCCAGCCGCGCTCGGTCAGCAGCCGGTTCAGCGCCGCGCCCAGCGGCACCGGGTCGCGGCCGTCCGAGCGGGCGCCGCTGCGCAGCCCGTGCCGCTTCGCCTCGCGCTTCTGCTGGACCTGCTCCCCGCGCTGGCGGGCCTGGGCGCGGGCGGCCCGCAGGGCGGACCGGGCGAGGTCGGCACCGGTCGGCTCGGCGCCGCCGGGGCCGGGGGAGGTCTCCGCCGATTCGCTCACGGCGATCTCCTTTCCCCAGCCTGTGGACAACCCGATGAGCCGTCCAGCCTACGGGAGCGCGCGCACGCCGGACGTCGGCACCTGCCGTGCCGCGCTGTTCCGTGATGTGGGTGTGGTGCCGGGGGGATCAGGCGTCGATCCGGCGGACGGCACCGTCGGCGACCGCGAACCGGGCGCCGGCCAGCGCCTTGGGCACGTCCTCGGCCACCGCCGCCGTCACCAGCACCTGCTCGCCGTCGGCCACCAGCTCCGCCAGCCGGTCCCGGCGGGCGGCGTCCAGCTCGGCGAACACGTCGTCCAGGATCAGCACCGGCTCGCCGCCGTCGGCGCGCAGCAGCTCGTACGAGGCCAGCCGCAGCGCCAGCGCGAACGACCAGGACTCCCCGTGGCTGGCGTAGCCCTTGGCGGGCAGCGGGCCGAGCTTGAGCCCCAGCTCGTCGCGGTGCGGCCCGACCAGGGTGATCCCGCGCTCGACCTCCTGCTTGCGGACCGCCAGCAGTGCCGCCAGCAGCTGCTCCTCGGCCTGCTCCCGGCTGGTCGGCAGCTCGCCCTCGAAGGAGCTGCGGTACTCCAGCGCGGTCTCACCGCCGCCCGGGGCCACCCGGCCGTACGCGGCCGTCACCAACGGCTGCAGGGCCGCCACCAGTTGGATCCGGAAGGCCGTCAACTCGGCTCCGGCGCGGGCCAGATGGCCGTCCCAGACTTCCAGGGTGGAGAGGTCGGCGCCCTTGCCGCCGCCGGCCCGGCGGGCCATCGCGGCGGTCTTCAGCAGGGCGTTGCGCTGCTTGAGCACCCGCTCGTAGTCCTGCCGGACCCCGGCCAGCCGGGGTGCGCGGGCGGTCAGCAGCTCGTCCAGGAAGCGCCGGCGCTCGCCCGGGTCGCCCTTGACCAGGGTGAGGTCCTCGGGGGCGAACAGCACGGTGCGCAGCAGGCCCAGCACGTCGCGCGGGCGGACGTTGTCGGAGCGGTTGATCCGGGCGCGGTTGGCCTTGCCCGCCGTGAGCTCCAGCTCGACCAGGGTGGAGCGGCCGCGGTCCACCACCGAGGTGCGGATGACCGCCCGTTCGGCGCCCAGCCGGATCAGCGGGGCGTCGGTCGCGACGCGGTGACTGCCCAGGGTGGCGACGTAGCCGATCGCCTCGACCAGGTTGGTCTTGCCCTGGCCGTTGGGCCCGACGAAGGCCGTCACGCCCGGGTCGAGGGGAACCTCGGCCCGGGCGTACGACCGGAAGTCGGCGAGCGACAGGTGCGCGACGTGCATGGCGGTGGCTGCGCTCGCCTTCTCCGGAGGGGCCTGCGGTTACTTGGACTCGACCGCGTGGCCGCCGAACTGGTTGCGCAGCGCGGCGATCATCTTCATCTGCGGGGAGTCGTCCTGGCGGGAGGCGAAGCGGGCGAACAGCGAGGCGGTGATCGCCGGCAGCGGCACCGCGTGGTCGATCGCGGCCTCGACGGTCCAGCGGCCCTCGCCGGAGTCGGCGGCCCAGCCGCGCAGCTTGTCCAGGTGCTCGTCGTCGTCCAGGGCGCGGACAGCCAGGTCCAGCAGCCAGGAGCGGATGACGGTGCCCTCCTGCCAGCTGCGGAAGACCTCGCGCACGTCGGTGACCTCGGGGGCGGCCTCCAGCAGCTCCCAGCCCTCGGCGAAGGCCTGCATCATCGCGTACTCGATGCCGTTGTGGACCATCTTGGCGAAGTGACCGGCGCCCACCGCGCCCGCGTGCACCGAGCCGAAGTCGCCCTCGGGCTTGAGCGCGTCGAACACCGGCTGGACCAGGGCGACGTGCTCGGCGTCGCCGCCGTACATCAGGGCGTAGCCGTTCTCCAGGCCCCAGACGCCGCCGGAGACGCCGCAGTCGACGAAGCCGATGCCCTTGGCCGCCAGCGCCTCGGCGTGCTTGATGTCGTCCGTCCAGCGGGAGTTGCCGCCGTCGACCACGACGTCACCGGGGGAGAGCAGTTCGGCGAGCTCGTCGACGGTCGCCTGGGTCGCGGCACCGGCCGGAACCATCACCCAGATCACGCGCGGGCCCTGGAGCTTGGCGACGAGCTCCTGCAGGCTCTCGACGTCGGAGATCTCCGGGTTGCGGTCGAATCCGATGACGGTGTGGCCGGCGCGGCGGATCCGCTCGCGCATGTTGCCGCCCATCTTGCCGAGACCGATGAGGCCGAGCTCCATGACCAAATCCTTACTGTGGGGACGTGCCTGGCGGCGGCGCCGTTGCCGCACTCCCCGAGCCTACGCTTCCGGCGGATCCGGACTCCGCGCCGCCGGGCCGACCGGGGGAGAGCGGGGGAGACGCAGGGGGAGAGCGTCGGGGGAGACGTCCACAGGCTGTGCACAGCGGGTGTGCACAGCCTGTGGACGACCGACCTAGCCGGCGGTCAGCCGGAGAGGCGGACCGGCATGATCAGGTACTGGTACGCCTTGTCCTCCTCGGCGTCCACCGAGACCTTGCCGCTGAGCAGGGCCGGCTTGGTCGGGGTGGTGAAGCTCAGCTGGGCGAAGGGGGAGTCGATGGCCTTGAGGCCCTCCTCCAGGTAGCCCGGGTTGAAGGCGATCGAGATGTCGTCGCCCTCGAGGTCGGCCTCGATCCGCTCGGTGGCCTGGGCGTCGTCGCCCGAACCGGCCTCCAGGGTCAGCACGCCCTGCTCGAAGTTGAGCCGGACCGGGGTGTTGCGCTCGGCGACCAGCGAGACGCGCTTGAGCGCCTCCAGGAAGGGCTGGGTCTGGATCGCGGCGACCGCGCTGAACTCGGTCGGGAAGAGGCTGCGGAACTTGGGGAACTCGCCCTCCAGCAGCCGGGTGGTGGTGCGGCGGCCGGCGCCCTCGAAGCCGATCAGGCCCTCGCCCGCGCCGCCCGACGAGAGCGCGATGGAGACGGTGTCGCCGCTGCCCAGGGACTTGGCGATGTCCTGGAGGGTCTTGGCCGGGACCAGCGCGACCGCGGAGATGTCCGACTGCTCGGGCTTCCACAGCAGGTCGCGGACGGCGAAGCGGTAGCGGTCGGTGGCGGCCAGGGTGATCCGGTCGCCCTCGATCTCGACCCGGACGCCGGTGAGGACCGGCAGGGTGTCGTCACGGCCGGCCGCGACGGCGGCCTGGCTGACCGCGGAGGCGAAGACGTCACCGGAGACGGTGCCGGTGGCGGTCGGCATCTGGGGCAGGGCCGGGTACTCGTCCACGGGAAGGGTGGGGAGGGTGAAGCGGGAGCTGCCGCAGACCACGCTGACCCGCTGGCCGTCGGTGGAGATCTCCACAGGCCTGTTGGGGAGGTTCCGCGAGATGTCGTTGAGCAGGCGACCGGAGACCAGGACGGTGCCGGCCTCCTCGATGTCCGCCTCCAGCTCGACCCGGGCCGAGACCTCGTAGTCGAAGCCGGACAGGGCCAGGCTGCCCTCCTGCGCGGTCAGCAGCAGGCCGGCCAGCACCGGCACCGGCGGCCGTGCCGGGAGGCTGCGAGCAGCCCAGGCCACCGCCTCCGCGAGGACGTCACGCTCCACCCGGAACTTCACCGGTAACCGCCTCCTGGATCGAGCGCTCCCGCTCGCACTCTGGTTCGTCTGATCTTGATCGTCGGTCCGCCTGTCCGCCGAGCTCTACCACTCCGCTTCCAGTCGCAAAGGACAGTCTGACGTACTCCGCCGACAGACGGGGCAGACGGGCGGAAGCAACCCGAACAAGCGTCGGGTCCGACGGCCGGTCGCGTTGTCCACAGATTTCGGGCCCACCCACTTTGAAAGCAGGTTCACGGTCTAACTGTGTAGCGGTAGTAGTAGGGCCTGTGGAAACCGTGGATAACCCCGTTTCCGCAGGTCAGCGCCCGAATTTTGTCCACAGTGGGTGTGGACGGCGGCTGTGGACGGGCGAGCCGCGCTGTGGACAGCCGAGCGTTACCCACAGGGCACGCAGGGTATCCACAGGTTATCCCCAGGGCTGTCCCCAGATCCGGGCCCGGTTATCCACGGGCGCCGGTCAACTTTTCGTGACGCCTTTCACACCAGGGTATGAACAGCGTCACAAGGTTGTCGAACTGTGGACCCCGCTGTGGACAACCTGGGGATAACCGTCCCAGCCCTGGGGACAACCGGTGGATAACCCGGACGGCCCACTGGCGGCCCGTCAATTGTCCACACCCTGTGGATAACCGTTGTGCACAAGTCCACAGGCACCTGACCTGCGCGGAAGAGCGTAGCGGCGACGGGCCTGTGGACGAATTCTGGATAACTCCGGACTCCCCGGCCTGTGGACTGTGCAGAAGGGGCCCGTCCTGTGGACAACGGCCTTGCGCGCCCTCGGTTTTCGAATCACCGGTCAGTTGTTCGGCGCGGGCTGTGGACTGGTGGCACGTCCGTCAGGCGGATTCCTGCCCAGCCGGAGCGCGACGCACACCTGTGGAAACGGCGAAAGGGCGTCAGGATCGCTCCTGACGCCCTTCGGGGGCTCGCGGGGGGCACGGGGCCAACTCGTGCCGAGCGGCTAGCTCTTGATGCGGTTGGTGAGCTCGGTGACCTGGTTGTAGATGGAGCGCCGCTCGGCCATCAGCGAGCGGATCTTGCGGTCCGCGTGCATCACCGTGGTGTGGTCGCGGCCGCCGAACTGCGCGCCGATCTTCGGCAGCGAGAGGTCGGTGAGCTCCCGGCACAGGTACATCGCGATCTGCCGTGCCGTCACCAGCACCCGGCTGCGCGAGGAGCCGCAGAGGTCGTCCACGCCCAGGCCGAAGTACGCGGCGGTCTGCTGCATGATGACCTGCGCGGTGATCTCCGGACCGGCGTCCTCGTCCCCGCCCGGGATCAGGTCCTTGAGGACGATCCCGGCCAACTCCAGGTCCACCGGGGCCCGGTTGAGGTTGGCGAAGGCGGTGACCCGGATCAGCGCGCCCTCCAGCTCCCGGATGTTGCGGGTGATCCGGGACGCGATGAACTCCAACACGTCTGCGGGGGCGTTGAGTTGTTCCTGGATCGCCTTCTTGCGCAGGATCGCGATCCGGGTCTCCAGCTCCGGCGGGGTGACGTCGGTGATCAGTCCCCACTCGAAGCGGTTGCGCAGCCGGTCCTCCAGCGTGGTCAGCAGCTTGGGCGGCCGGTCCGAGGACAGGACGATCTGCTTGTTCGCGTTGTGGAGGGTGTTGAAGGTGTGGAAGAACTCCTCCTGGGTGGACTCCTTGCTCGCCAGGAACTGGATGTCGTCCACGAGCAGGATGTCCATGTCCCGGTAGCGGCGGCGGAAGGTGTCCGCCTTGCCGTCCCGGATCGAGTTGATGAACTCGTTGGTGAACTCCTCGGAGGACACGTAGCGCACCCGGGTGCCCGGGAAGAGGCTGCGCGAGTAGTGCCCGATGGCGTGCAGCAGGTGGGTCTTGCCCAGCCCGGACTCGCCGTAGATGAAGAGCGGGTTGTACGCCTTGGCCGGGGCTTCGGCGACGGCCACCGCCGCCGCGTGGGCGAAGCGGTTGCTGGCGCCGATGACGAAGGTGTCGAACAGGTACTTGGGATTCAGCCGGGCGGCCGGCTCGTCCTTGCGCGAGCCGCCGGCCGGGGGAGCGCCGGGCGGGGCGGGCACCCCAGGGACGCCGGGGCGCTCGGCGGACCGCTCGGCGGCGGGCTTCTCGGCCGGGCGGCCGCCGGAGGGCCGGGAGCCGTGCCCGCGGCGGCCGGCGCCGGCGCGGGGCTGCTCGCCTGGGCCGGGGCCGTACGCGCCGCCGAAGAGGTCGCCCTGGGTCGTCGAGGGCGGGCCGGGGAGGTGGCGCGGCGCCTGGCGGGGAGCGGGCTCCTCGGCCTCCGGGTACGGCGCCTGGTGCTCCTGGTAGCCGGGCCAGGGCTGGGCCGGCTGGCCGCCGTAGGGCGCGGGGCGCTGCTCGTAGCCGCCGGTGTCGTAGCGGGGGCGCTCGTAGTCCTGCTCGTACGGCTGGCGGTAGCCCTGGTCGCCGTAGTCGGAGTCGTCCTCGGCCGGGCCCGGGTACGGCTCGGTGGGGGCCGGGTACGGCTCGGCGGGGGCCTGGGGGGCCGGCGCGGGGGTGGTCGGCGCGGCGTTGGCGTCCACCATCACGGCGATCCGGACCGGCCGGTTGAGTTCGCGGCTGAGCGCGTCGGTCAGCTGGGGCAGCAGCCGACCCTCCAGCACCTGCTTGGCCCGCTCGTTCGGGGTCGCCAGCAGGGCGGTGTCGTGCATCATCCACATGGGCTGGGTGCGCTGCACCCACTGTTTGTCCATCTCCCCGATATCGGGGTCGCTGACCAGCCGCTCGACGACCCTCGCCCAGACCGGGACAAGGTCGCTGTTGACATCAGCCACTGGTGCACGCTTTCCAAGAACAAACCAGACAAGTCCTGCAACGGTAGTCAGCGAACAGGGACGGATCAAGTCGTTGTCCACAGGCTGTGGGTAAACGCCCTCCGGAGGGCTGGTTTGACCCTCGTGCCCCGTCCCGCGTACCGTAACCAGGTCGAGTTGTCGATGGCCGCTGCCGCATGTCCGCGGGTCCACCCGCTCCATAAGGCGCGCAGCACGGGCGCCGTGGATTGCCCAAGACCCCAGCCGAACTGGGGCGATGGGTCGGATTTCCGAATCATGGGGAGATCACGCGGACGCACGGTGACGGCCAAGCGACCCCCCGTCATCCTACGATTCACCTCAGGAGCCCCCGAGTGAGCAAGCGCACCTTCCAGCCGAACAACCGTCGTCGCGCGAAGACCCACGGCTTCCGGCTGCGTATGCGTACCCGCGCCGGCCGCGCCATCCTGGCTGCCCGCCGTGGCAAGGGCCGCGCCAGCCTGTCCGCCTGATCCGCACCAGAGTCTGTTGTGCTGCCCTCCGAGAATCGGTTGCGGCGGCGCCAGGACTTCGCGACCGCGGTGAAACGCGGTCGCCGGGCCGGCCGGCCCCTTCTGGTCGTCCATCTCAGCAGAGACGACGAGCAGCAGGGGCAGACCGACCGGACCAGCGACATCCGCCCGCACGTCGCCGAGGGGACTCCTTCGGCGCGTGCGGGTTTCGTCGTGAGCAAGGCCGTTGGCCCGGCGGTCGTCCGCAACCTGGTGAAGCGCCGGTTGCGCCATCTTCTCCGTGATCGTCTGTCCAGGCTGCCCGCCGGTAGCCTGATAGTGGTGCGTGCGCTGCCCCAGGCCGCGACCGCCTCGTACCAGGACCTCGAACGTGATCTGGACGCGGCGCTCAAGCGGTTGCTGAGGGTCGAGCCCGCCGCGACGGCGCCGACGGGAGCAGGGCGATGAAGTACCTGCTGATGGGTCTGATCAGGGTCTACCAGTGGACCATCAGCCCACTGCTCGGTCCGGTCTGCCGTTACTACCCCTCCTGTTCGCACTACGGCTACGAGGCCGTGAAGGTGCACGGGGCGGTGAAGGGCGGCGGGCTGACCGTCTGGCGCATCCTGCGTTGCAACCCCTGGTCGCCCGGCGGGGTGGACCACGTTCCGCCTCGCAAGCACCCGGTGTGGCACCGCCGGCTGCGTGATCTGCTGAGCCCCAAGAGCGGGACCGCCGAGCCGGAGCCGGTGGCGAAGCCCGATGTCCAAGGAGTCTGACCGGTGACCTTCGGTTTTCTGAGTCCCCTCTACACGGCGGTGTCCTGGATCATCGTCCAGTTCCACTCGCTGTACAGCAACATCTTCGACCCGGACGGTGGCTGGGCCTGGGGTCTCGCCATCGCCTCCATGGTGGTCGTCATCCGGATCTGCCTGATCCCGCTCTTCGTGAAGCAGATCAAGGCGACCCGGGCCATGCAGGCGATCCAGCCGAAGATGAAGGCCATCCAGGAGCGCTACAAGAACGACCGGCAGCGCCAGTCCGAAGAGATGATGAAGCTGTACAAGGATGCGGGTACCAACCCGTTCTCCAGCTGCCTTCCCATCATCGTCCAGGCGCCGTTCTTCACCGCCCTCTACGGTGTGCTGTCCAACGTCGCCAAGGGCCACGACATCGGCGTGATCCACGGCTCCCTGCTGGTGAGCGCCGGCAAGGCGCACATCTTCGGCGCCCCGCTCTCCGCGACCTTCGTCAGCAGCCCCGAGACCAGTGTCAAGATCGTCACCGCGGTGATGATCATCATGATGTCGCTGTCGCAGTTCGTCACCCAGCGCCAGCTGATGACCAAGAACGTCGACCTCACGGTCAAGACGCCGTTCATGCAGCAGCAGAAGATGCTGATGTACGTCTTCCCGGTCATGTTCGCCGTGATGGGCATCAACTTCCCGGTCGGTGTCCTGGTCTACTGGCTGACCACCAACGTCTGGTCGATGGGTCAGCAGCTGGTCGTCATCCACAACAACCCGACCCCGGGCAGCAAGGCTTTCGAGGAGCGCCAGGCGCGTCTGAAGAAGGCCGGCCGACTGCGTGCGGACGGTACGGAGATCAAGGGCGCGCTCTGGGGCATGCTGCCCCCGTCCAAGACGGCCATCGCCGAGGCGGCCTCCGCCGCCGCCGTGGTCGAGGAGTCGGTCCGGGCGAGCCGCCAGCAGCCCCGTCGCCAGACCAAGGCCCAGCGCCAGCACAGCGGTGCCACCCAGGCGGCCGAGCCGGGTGAGGACAGCGCCGCCGAGGACGCCGTCCCGGCCGACTCCGCTGCCGAGCCGGCGGCCGACAAGCAGACCGCGGCCAAGCCCGGCGGCACCAAGCAGGGCACCCGGCAGCAGCCCAAGCGCGGCGGCCAGCGGCCGAAGAAGAAGTCCTGACCGACCCCTGGCCCGTTGTGGCAGCTGCGAAGAGCTTCGTTCCCCGCCCGCCAGCCGGGCCCATCTCCGAAGGAGTCCATCAGTGACGGAAGGCACCACCTCCGCCGTCGAGGCCGAGGACGTCGCCAGCACCGACGAGAGCCTCATCACCCGCCTGGAGCAGGAGGGTGACATCGCAGCGGACTACCTGGAGGGTCTGCTCGACATCGCGGACCTCGACGGTGACATCGACATGGACGTCGAGGGCGACCGTGCCCTGGTCTCCATCGTCAGCGACGGCAACGACCGCGCGCTGCAGCGCCTGGTCGGCCAGGACGGCGAGGTGCTGGAGGCCTTGCAGGAGCTGACCCGGTTGGCTGTCCACCGGGAGACCGGCGAGCGCAGCCGTCTCATGCTGGACATTGCCGGCTTCCGGGCCCGCAAGCGCGAGGAGCTGGCCGTTCTGGGCGCCGAGGCCGTGGAGCAGGCCAAGAGCAGCGGCGAGCAGGTCAAGCTGCGGCCGATGACGCCCTTCGAGCGCAAGGTCGTCCACGACGCGGTCGCGGCCGCCGGTCTGCGCAGTGAGTCGGAGGGCGAAGAGCCCCAGCGGTGCGTGGTCGTGCTGCCGGCCTGAGGTCGTCGGACCGACGACCGGTCGCCGCGGCGGCCGGTGAGCCTTACCGAACGCGACCCCGTCCGCCTCGTGCGGGCGGGGTCGTTGTTCCTTCTGGGATGTTTCACGTGAAACAGTGCGTTTGAGCGGGTCGGTGGATCCGGAGATCGGAGAGGTCGAGATGGACACGGAGAGCGCGGCCGCCGGCCGTCCGGGGGCGGACGTGAACCCTGACGCTGAGGAGCGGGCCGAGGTGCCCGAGCTGGACGTGCTGGCCGAGGCACCGGCCGCCGCCCGGGAGGTCTTCGGCGACCGCTTCGACGCCGCCGTCCGCTACACCGAGCTGCTGGCCACGGCGGGCGTCCGGCGCGGGCTGATCGGGCCCCGCGAGGTGCCCCGGCTCTGGGACCGGCACGTCCTCAACTGCGCGGTGCTGGCCGAGCTGCTGCCGGCCGGATCCACCCTGTGCGACGTCGGCTCCGGCGCCGGCCTGCCCGGCATCCCGGTGGCGCTGGCCCGCCCGGACGTCTCGGTGACCCTGCTGGAGCCGCTGCTGCGCCGGACCACCTTCCTGGAGGAGGTCGTCCGGGAGCTGGCGCTGGAGAACGTCACGGTGCTGCGCGGCCGGGCCGAGGAGATGGTCGGCAAGCTCGCGGTGGACGTGGTGACCGCCCGGGCGGTGGCCCCGCTCGACCGACTGGCCGGCTGGGGCATGCCGCTGCTCCGCCCGCACGGGCAGATGCTGGCGCTCAAGGGCGACAGCGCCGAGCAGGAGCTGGCCGACTCGCGCGCCGGGCTGGCCAAGCTCGGCGCCGTCGAGTGGACCGTGATCGAGGTCGGCGAGGGCACCCTGGAGACCTCGACCCGGGTGGTCCAGGTCAAGGCGGGGGAGAGCCCCGGCGGGGTGAAGGCCGCGACCCGACGGGCCAAGGTGGCCCGGGCCGGCCGCAACGCCGGCGCCAAGAACGGTCAGGGCGCTGCCCGGGGCGGCCGGCGCCGCAGCCGCTGACCCCCGGCACGCACCACGACAGCGGGCGGACGGTCCCCTCCGACGGGGGAACCGTCCGCCCGCTGTCGTTCGGATGACGGGTGGGCCTCCAGCGGATCACCGGAGTGTCGCAACGTCAGATTTGCGACATAGCGGGCATGGTGTTTCACGTGAAACGTCGCTCTCTGCTCTCTGACAGCTTCGACTGGCGGCTCCGCCGCGGGCTCGGCCTCTTCCGAGCGGCGACTGTTGCCGCTCCGGTTTCACGTGAAACACTGAGCCCCATGCAGGACTCGGAGACCATCGACCAGATCGATGACACGCCCATCGCGCGGGCTGCCCAGGCTGCGGTTCAGGCGATCGGCCGAGCGGGGGAGGGGCTGCCCCGGCCCGCCGCCACCCGGGTGATCGTGGTCGCCAACCAGAAGGGCGGGGTGGGCAAGACCACCACGACCGTGAACATGGCCGCCTCGCTGGCCATGCACGGGCTGCGCGTCCTGGTGGTCGACCTCGATCCCCAGGGCAACGCGTCCACCGCCCTCGGCATCGACCACCACGCCGAAGTGCCCTCCATCTACGACGTCCTGGTCGAGGGCAAGCCCCTGGCCGACGTGGTCCAGCCGGTCGTGGACGTCGAGGGACTCTTCTGCGTCCCCGCCACCATCGACCTGGCCGGCGCCGAGATCGAGCTCGTCTCGCTGGTGGCCCGGGAGAGCCGGCTGCAGCGGGCCATCGCCGCCTACGAGCAGCCGCTGGACTACATCCTGATCGACTGTCCGCCCTCACTGGGCCTGCTGACGGTCAACGCCCTGGTGGCCGGCCAGGAGGTGCTGATCCCGATCCAGTGCGAGTACTACGCGCTGGAGGGCCTCGGCCAGCTGCTGCGCAACGTCGAGCTGGTGCGCGCGCACCTCAACCCCACGCTGCACGTCTCGACCATCCTGCTCACCATGTACGACGCCCGGACCAGGCTGGCCGCCCAGGTCGCCGAGGAGGTCCGGACCCACTTCCAGGCCGAGGTGCTGGGCACGGCGATCCCGCGCTCGGTCCGCATCTCGGAGGCGCCCAGCTACGGGCAGACGGTGCTGACCTACGACCCGGGCTCGACCGGGGCGCTGTCGTACCTGGAGGCCGCCCGCGAGCTCGCGCTGCGTGCGGTGGGTCAGGGCGGCGGCTCGCTGGTGGGTCAGCAGCGGGACGGCAGCGGTACGGGGCACGGCGCCCCGATGGCACAGCACGGCACGACGGAGGGTCAGCAGTGAGTGGTCGCAGGGGTCTGGGACGAGGGCTCGGGGCGCTGATCGGCCCCGCCGCGCCGGCGGACGGCGGGGCGGCGCAGCCCGCCTCCGCCCCGTCCGCGCCGACCTCGGTGGTGCCGGCCGGCGCGACGTCGCCGGCCTCGGTGCCGGTGCTGCCGGGTGGCCGCGCCACGGTCGCGGCCCGGGCGGCCGTCGGGCGGCAGGCGGAGCAGTCGACGCCGGCGCCGGTGCCCGGTGCCTCCTTCGCCGAGCTGCCGCTGGACGCGATCACCCCCAACCCGCGCCAGCCGCGCGAGGTGTTCGACGAGGACAAGCTGGCCGAGCTGGTCACCTCCATCAAGGAGGTGGGCCTGCTCCAGCCGATCGTGGTGCGCCAGGTCGCGGCCGAGCGCTACGAGCTGATCATGGGCGAGCGCCGCTGGCGGGCCTCCCGCGAGGCGGGGCTGGAGCGGATCCCGGCGATCGTCCGGGTCACCGAGGACGACAAGCTGCTGCTGGACGCCCTCCTGGAGAACCTGCACCGGGCCGAGCTGAACCCGCTGGAGGAGGCAGCCGCCTACGACCAGCTGATGCGGGACTTCTCCTGCACCCACGAGGAACTGGCAGACCGGATCGGCCGCTCGCGGCCACACGTCTCCAACACCCTGCGGCTGTTGAAGCTCCCGGCGCCCGTCCAGCGCCGGCTGGCGGCCGGCACGCTGACCGCCGGGCACGCCCGGGCGCTGCTTCCGCTGACGGATCCCGAGGCCCAGGAGAAGCTGGCCGGGCGGATCATCGCCGAGGGCCTCACGGTGCGCAACGTCGAGGAGCTCGTCCTCCTGATGCGCTCGGAGGAGCCGAAGGGGGAGAAGCGCCCGGCGCCGAAGGCGGGCAGGATCATCTCCCCGGCCTTCAACGACCTGGCAAGCCGGCTGTCGGACCGCTTCGACACCCGGGTCAAGGTCGAGGTGTCGCAGCGCGGTGGCAAGCTCGGCAAGGGCAAGGTGGTGCTGGAGTTCGGATCGGTCGAGGACCTGAACCGGATCCTGGACAGCATGGCTCCGGGCGAGGACGGTCTGCGGCTGTCGCAGGGCTGAGCCGGCCGACCGGACCGAGGGCAACGACCCGATGGGTGCATGTGCCACGTGAGCGCTGTTTCACGTGAAACATGCACCCATCGGCGTTCGTGGGGGAATGCTCGACCGTGAAAGGGAGGAGGAGGTACGGGCCATGGGACGCCGGATCGCTCCGCTGACGTTGGACAACCTCGCGGACCTGCCGACGGGCTGCCGCTCCTGTGTGTTCTGGGAGCTGGACCCGGTCAGTGGGAAGGAGGCGGTGGAGTCGGGGAAGCCGGAGCTGGAGAAGGAGGGGTGGATCTCCGCGGTGCTGCTGGAGTGGGGGTCCTGCGGCCGGATCGCCTACGTGGACGACCAGCCCGCCGGGTTCGTGCTCTACGCGCCGCCCGCCTATGTTCCCCGCTCCCAGTCGTTCCCGACCAGCCCGGCCTCGCCGGACGCCGTGCAGCTGATGGTCAGCCGGGTGCTGCCGGGCTACCAGAGGCAGGGGCTGGGCCGGGTGCTGGTACAGGCGGTGGCCAAGGACCTGTTGGGGCGCGGGGTGCGGGCGATCGAGGCCTTCGGCTGGGCGGGCCGGGTGCCGACCAGCTGTGTGCTGCCGGCCGACCATCTGCTCGCGGTCGGCTTCAAGACCGTACGGCCGCACCCGCGGTACCCGAGGCTGCGGCTGGAGGCGCGGACCACGCTCTCCTGGCGCGGGGACGTGGAGGGGGCCCTGGAGCGGCTGCTCGGCGGCGGGCGGAAGGAGCCGGCCCTGCGGCCGTTCTGAGCGGGGCCGGACGACGGCGGCGGGGGGCCCCCCAACGGGGGCCCCCCCCCCCG
>NZ_JBHXEG010000101.1:0-29030 GCF_042724935.1 Kitasatospora sp. NPDC127060 | reverse complement strand
TGTCGGCGGCCGCGTCCGGCCCAGGACCCGACCCCGGCCCCCGGTGCTCAGCGCAGGACGACGCCCGGGTCCTGGGTGGCCTGCGGGACCTGGACGGTGCTGTGGTCGTCGCGCAGCGCCTGGACGGTGAACATCGGCACGTCCTTGGTGGGGATGGCGAGCATCCGGGCGGCCACCACCGGGCCGCCGGACTCGGTCTCCACGGTGAGCGCGAAGACGCCGTTCAGCCCGGCGGGCTCGGGCGCCGGGATGGCGACCGTACCGCCGGCCGGGAGCTGGACCTCCTTGGTCGCCGGGGTGCCGCCGCCGCTGCCGGCCGAGGCGGTGACCTTGACGGTGGCGGCGTCGCCGGTGGAGGTCAGGAACAGCGTGGAGGCGCCGGCCCGGTTGTCCGCGACGGTGGCCCGGGCGCCGACCGGGGCGCTGCCAGAGAGCCAGGCCGCGTCGCTCTTGCCGTTGCCACCCGTGCGGTCGACCCGCAGCCCGGCCACGATCTTGGTGGGGTGCTTGTCGTCGCTGGGCGACAGCCGCAGCCCCGCGACCTCGTCCCGGGTCACCTTGCCGAGGTCGACGGCGGCCACCATGCCCGCCTTGACGTGGATCGACTCGTTGCCGGCCGGGGTGAACCAGCCGTTCTTGCCGGAGAGCTGGATCTTCAGGTCGGCGTCGTCCTCCGGCGGTGCCCAGACCACCAGGTGGGCCGCGGCGGTGTCGGCGGGCAGGCCGGGCAGCACCTGGGTGGGGGCCGGGTCGGCGGAGGCGGGGATCCAGTCGGCGCCCTTGGCGCCGTCGGCGGCGTGCAGCCCGGCGCCGATCCGCCCGGAGCGCACCACCACGTTCACGGCGAGGTCGTTGACGGCGCCCTTGCTGATGGTCGACAGCAGGACGGACTGCGAACTGCCGGGGGCGACGGTGATGCCGTTGGCGGCGTCGTTGTCGATCAGGCCCTTGTCGCCGTAGAGCTTGATGTCGACCACGGCGGCCGAGGACTCGGGGTTGACCAGGCTGACGTAGTCGACCCGGTCGCCGGCCGTGCTGGCCCCGGCGAACCAGAAGCCGGTGCTCTCCGGGGTGCAGGTGAGGCCGGACAGGCCCATGCCGCGCTGTTCGGTGACCACGGTGGTCTGGGTGACGGTGAAGCCGGGGGCGAGCGCGCCGGTGGCGACGGCCCCGGTGCCGGGCGCGCCGTCACCGTTGGTGGCCGGGCCGGTGACCGGGACGCCGGGCTTGGCGAGGGTCAGCCTGGCGTCGGCGGGCGCGGCGTTCTTGTCCGGGGCCGGGGCGCCGGAGCCGCTCGGGGCCGCGCCCGGCGTGCCGGTCGCGGCGGGGGTCGCCGGGGCCGAGGGGGCCGTGGTCGGCGGGGCGACCGGGGCGGCCTGGTCGGACAGCCAGCCGGCGCCGCCGGTGGCCGAGCCGGCGCCGGGCGGGGTGTAGGCGTTGAGCGTGGTCGAGCCGGTCAGGCCCTGGAACGGCTGCGGGCAGACCGCGGCCGTCCGCTCGACCTGGGCACTGCTCGGGGCGCCCCCGCCGTCGGCCTTGGCCTGGCCGGCCGGCGGCCGCGCCTCGGCGATCCCGAACACGGCGGCCAGCACCACGGCCGCGGCCAGCAGCGACTGGGTGGTCTTCCCGGCGGACCGGCCGGGGCCCTTCCCCGCCGGGCGGGCGGGCCCCGCAGCCTCGACCGACTCGGCGGCGGGCTCGAAGGGCTGCTCGTCCCCGGTGCCGGACTTCTTCCTGAAAGCGGGCTTCTTCATCGCGGGTCAGCTCCCCGATCCGTGCTGGTGGGGGCGGTAGTTCCCGGGGCCGCCCGGTTCGTTGGGGTCGTAGTACGGCTCGCCCTGCTGCTGGCCCGGCAGCCAGGTCTGCTGCGGCTGGCCGCCCTGCTGCTGGTAGGGGTCGTAGCCGTACTGCTCCTGCGGGTACTGCTCGTAGCCCTGCTGGGGGTAGCCCTGCTGCTGCCCGTCGTACCCGTGGGTGTCGTAGCCCTGGCCGTCGTAGCCCTGGCCGTCGTAGCCCTGATTGCCGTACGGCGCGGCCACCGGCTGCTGGGCCGGGTACTGGTCGTAGCTGTACGGGTCGGCCTGCTGGTACGTCTGGTACGGGTCGGTGTACGGCTCGGCCTCCTGGACCGCCCCGGCCACCGGCTCGCCGGTCGGCTGCGGCGGGATCGCGCCCGGCCGGCCCTCGTACACCCCGGCCTCCTCGGCGCCGGGCTCGCCGCCCTCGCCGCGCTCGGCCATCCGGCGGGCCCGGCGGCTGCCGGGGACGGGGGTCTGCGCCTGGGCGGCGGCCAGCGCGGCGGCGGCCAGCGCCTCCTCGGGCAGGTCGTCGTCCTTGTGGCTGCGGCGGCCGGGCAGGGCCAGCACCAGGATGGTGAGGCCGAGCACGACCTGGGCCCAGATCCAGCCGGTGTGGGCGAGGCTGCCCTCCCGGGTGACGCTCAGCTTGCCGCCGGCGGCCGGGAGCTTGAAGCCCTGCGCCCAGCCGTCGACCGTGACGGACTCCAGGGCGGTGCCGTCCACAGTGGCCTTCCACTCGGGCGCGGCGGACTCGGCGAGCCGCAGCACCCGGCCGTCCGGACCGGCCGGGACGGTGGTGGCGAGGTCGCGGACCCCGGCCGGGACGACCACCGGGTTGGCGCCGGGGGCGGTGATCACCGCACGCACCGCGGGGGCGCCGTTGACCTGCCAGAGCGCGGTGTCGCCCTCCTGGTTGGCCTTGACCAGGCCGGGGGTGGTGTCCAGGACGTCCTTGAACGCGGCGACGGCCTGCCGCTCGACCAGCACGTAGGCGATGCCGTAGCCGGCCAGGGCGTTCGCCTGGTCGGCGCCGGAGCCGGCCAACAGGCTGCCGACCATCTTGTTCAGGCCGTCCTGGGTGCCGGTCGCCGGGTCGACGGTGGACTCCGCCTGGCCGAGGGTCAGGCCGGAGCCGCGCACCACGGTGTAGCGGACGGCGCCCTTCTGCCCGGTGACGACGAGGGTGCGGGCCCGGTCGGTGGTGCCCGCCTCCTCGGCGACGAAGGCGGGCACCTGGTCGGCCTGGGAGCGCTGCAGCGGACCGCCGGCGCCGGTCAGCGCCCACCACAGGCCGGTGCCCAGCGGGGCCAGCACGGCGGTGGCCACCACCAGGGCGGCCACCGGCTGGCGCCAGCCGAAGGCGATTCCGGCGACGCGGGCGTTGGCGCCGTCGGCGCCGATCGCGGCGGCGGCGAGCAGGGCGATACCGGCGATCAGGGTGGCCGGGCCGGCCCAGGCGGGTACCGGCTGGCCGCCGGAGGCCGGGGTGACGGAGGTGCCCGCCACCACGACCGCGAAGACCAGTCCGGCACCGGCCGCGCCCCAGGCGGCGAGCACCGCCCGGCGCCGGTCGGCGCGCAGCAGCGCGGCCAGCGCGGCCAGGACGACACCGGCGGACAGCCAGACCGGCGGCACCCCGGCACCGCCGGGGTTGACCAGCAGCAGTCCGGCCCCGCTCGCCCCGGCGCCGTGCAGACCGGGCAGCCCGGCCTCCAGCAGCAGCAGCTGGGGGTGCGACAGCACCTTCAGCGACCAGGGGGCGAGCAGCGCGACGGGCACCGCGAGGATCACCAGGACGCGCAGGCCGAGCAGCCGCAGCGCGGTCCCGCCGGAGCCGAGGGCACCGCCGCGCAGCACCGCGAAGACCAGCATCGCCAGGCACAGCGGTACGGCGAGTGCCCAGGTCAGCGGCACGAAGGCGGTGGCCAGGGTGAGCAGCAGCACGGTCATCCAGACCGGCCGCCACCCGGGCCGGGCGCCCTTGGCGGCGCTCTCCCGGCGGATGCCGAGGCCGGCCGAGATCGCGGCGGCGCGGGCCAGCGGCGGCAGCAGCACGGCGAGCACGGCGGTGCCGATCCGGCCCTGGGCGAGCGCGCCGGTCGCGGCGGGCAGCAGGGCGTAGGTGGCGCTGGCCCAGGCGCGGACCAGCTTGGAGTCCAGCAGCGGGCGGGACACCAGGTAGGCGCTGACCGCGGCGAGCGGGACGGTGAGCACGACCAGCAGGGTCAGTGCCAGGTCGGCGTGGCCGAACAGCAGCCAGGAGAGCACCGCGAGCACGCCGAGGTACGGCGGTGCGGCGGCGCTGGAACCGGTGCCGATCGGGTGCCAGGCGTCCGCGTACATCGCCCAGAGGCCGCCCGCGCCGTCGGAGGCGGGCAGCAGCGCGCCGCCGAACAGTTCGCCGCTGCCGACCAGGCTGCGGCAGGCGATCAGGGCGAACACCAGCAGGGCGGCGAACAGCACCGGCGCGGGGCGCCGGGCCAGTTTCTTGATCAGCGCGAACTGCTCGACGACGAGGTCCTCGCCGTCCTCGTCCCCGCCGGCCTCGACCGAGCCGTGCCGGCTGCCGGAGTCGTCGCCGCCCCCTATCCCGAGCGAGCCGATGACGCCCTCGACGGCCAGCCGGGTGGTGGCGCCGGGGGCCGGGAAGAGCGTGCGGTCGTCCAGGGCGTCCGCCGCACGGGTCCGGGCCCGGCGCTTGCGCGCGGCCAACAGCCGTGGGAAGCGGACGAGTTCGTGGCCGAGGCCGGCCAGTTCGTCGACCGCCTGGCGCGGGTCCTTGCCGAGCAGGTTGGTGACGGCCCGCACCAGGGTGCCGAGCACCAGGCGCAGCAGCACGTACGGGAAGAGCGCGCCCTTGCAGTTGGCGAGCAGGGAGTAGACCGCGCCGGCCTTGTCCACCCGGTGCGGGTGGGCGGGGCCGCAGTCGATCGCGCGGCGCTCGCGGCTGGCCGCCTCGGCGTGCCGGAGCACGGCGTCGGGGGCGACCACGACGCGGTGGCCGGCGGCGTTGACCCGCCAGCAGAAGTCGGTGTCGTCCCGCATCAGCGGGAGGGCCTTGTCGAAGCCGCCGAGCTCCTCGAAGACGTCCCGGCGCACCAGCATGCCCGCGCTGGAGACGGCGAGCACCGGGCGGACCTGGTCGTGCTGGCCCTGGTCCTGCTCGCGGCGGTCCAGGCCGGTCCAGCGGCGGCCGGAGCGGGCGATGGTGACGCCGACCTCCAGCAGCTGCCGGCGGTCGTACCAGCTGCGCAGCTTGGGGCCGACCACGCCGGCGCTCGGGGTGGAGTCGGCGACCTGGAGCAGGCGGCGCAACGCGTCGGTCTGCGGCTCGCAGTCGTCGTGCAGCAGCCAGAGCCACTCGACCGGCTGGGTCTCGCGCGGGCCGCCGCGGCCTAGGTCGTCCTCCTGGGCGAGCGGGTCGCCGAAGTCGTCCCAGCCGCCGGTGACCGGGTCGTAGCCGGAGGGGTCGAGCCGGTACGGGAGGTCCTCGGGGCGCAGCGGCGGGCTGTTGAAGACGGCCTCGGCGACGGCGGTGCCGAAGCCGACCCGGCGGCCGAGCACCAGCGGACCGCTCTCGGGAAGCCAGTCCTCCAGGGTGTCGGCGAGCAGCTGCGGGGAGTTGTCGGTGGATCCGGTGTCGACCGCGAGGATCCGCTGCACCTGGCGGTCCTGGCCGAGCAGGCCGGCCAGGGCCTGCGGCAGCCAGCGGGCTCCGTCGTGCGAGACGATCACCGCGGTGACCAGGTGACGCGGATAGGCGGGCGGCCTGGAAGCGGTGAAGCCGCTCTGGTGGCTGTAGACGGTCATCGAGTGCGCGGGCCCCAGTTCTCGGTGGACACAGCCGGTGAACGGCAACCGGATGGCGCACCACACTAACGGCTCCGGATGGCCGCCTCGTGCCCGGTGCCGGTGCGGAGGCGGTGAAGAAGCGGGGTCCGGGACGGCGGAGGCGGTCCCGGGAGCACGAAAGCGCCCCACCGTCGCGGTGAGGCGCTCGTACAGCTTTGTGACGGTCCGCGACTGGCGGAGGGTCAGCGGGGGCCGGGGATCACCCCGGTCAGACCGCGCTCTTCTTGAGCCGGCGGCGCTCGCGCTCGGAGAGGCCGCCCCAGATGCCGAAGCGCTCGTCATTGGCGAGCGCGTACTCCAGGCATTCCGAGCGGACCTCGCAGGCGAGGCAGACCTTCTTGGCCTCGCGGGTCGAGCCGCCCTTCTCGGGAAAGAAGGACTCCGGGTCGGTCTGGGCGCACAACGCGCGCTCCTGCCAACCGAATTCCTCCTCTTCCTCCGTGATGCCATCCCCGATCAACAGCTCAAAGAGCTCGCTCATGTGGCGCGCCTCCTCTGCCCCTACTTGGCGTCCCCGTGGTTGCCGTTGCCTCGTGCGGCTGACGACACGAGTGAAATTACAGTTGCGTCACTCTGGCCCAGTCAAGCCGAGCTCTGGTATTGAGGCCGGGATTCACTCCCTGGCACCAAGCCGTTACGAATAGTGTGCATATCCGGACACATCGGGCCTTCGGCCCGAAAGCCCTGGATGGCACAGAAACGTTCGCAACCACTTGCCGGGTGACGCACGGTCACCGGCACAGGCCGGTCATCGGCCTGCCTTCCCGGCGTTCTTCCCATCGAAACATAGAGAGTGATGAATCACCCCATCCGGGCAAGATCCGGACCTAACCCACTCGAATGCCGCATCGTTCGGTTTGACACCGGCCCCGCGCATGCGGTGTCCTGTGCTCTATGTCAGAGTTCGCCAGCCCCCGGAGCGGTTCCACGCTCCGCCGTGCCGTGAACTCCTGTTGTCGCCTCTGTTCCTGCTGTATCTAGGCGCCCGCGTCCCACCGCGCGCCGCCACCAGGAAGCACAGAGGCCGCCCGCGAGATCCCGCCCCAGGACATCCCGGATCCGGCTGCTCCCCGACCAGCCGACCCATCCGAGGACGACTCCCGTGCGCATGATCCGCATCCGCAAGCGGAACCGCGACCGCAGCAAGCTCGCCCGCCGCGGCCTCTCCGCCACCCGCACCCCCGGCCGCGCCGACCGGCACCGCTGGGCCGACGGCCTCAGCGACGTCTCCATCGCCGGCGACCCGCTCGCCTTCCCGCACCTGGCCCGCACCGACCTGCCCGCCCACCCCACCACCGTCGCCGGGTACGCCCGGCTGGTCCGCGAGATCGCCGCCGACCGCGCCCGCTGGGAGCCGCTGGTCCGCTACGACGCCCTCACCCGCTGGTACGCCCGGCTGGAGACCGGCCCCGGCTACGAGGTCTGGCTGCTCAGCTGGCTGCCCGGCCAGAGCAGCGGCTTCCACGACCACGGCGAGTCCTCCGGCGTGATGACCGTCGTCCGGGGCGAGCTGATCGAACGCTCCCTCACCCGCAGCGGCGAGGCCGCCCGCACCCTGCGCCCCGGCGGACAACGGGTGTTCTCCTCCGGCTACCTGCACGAGGTGGTCAACGGCGCACTCGAACCCGCCGTCTCCATCCACCTCTACGCCCCGGGCCTGACCGAGATGAACCAGTACGGCGCCGCCTCCGCCGTCCCCGAACAGCACGCGCACGCGGCCGAGTCCGAGCGGCACTGAGCGCGGGCTGACGAGGAGTCCGACCATGGCAGGATGACCCCATGCGCATCGTGGCACTGGCAGGCGGAATCGGCGGGGCGCGCTTCCTGCGCGGACTCCTCGCGGCGGTCGGACCGCAGGACGAGATCACCGTCATCGGCAACACCGGCGACGACATCCACCTCTACGGCCTCAAGGTCTGCCCCGACCTCGACACCGTGATGTACACCCTCGGCGGCGGCATCAACGAGGAGCAGGGCTGGGGCCGGACCGACGAGACCTGGTCCATCAAGGCGGAGATGAAGGAGTACGGCGTCGGCCCCGAGTGGTTCGGGCTCGGCGACCGGGACTTCGCCACCCACCTCGTCCGCAGCCAGATGCTCACCGCCGGGTACAGCCTCAGCCAGGTCACCGAAGCACTGTGCGTGCGCTGGCAACCCGGCGTGCGACTGCTGCCGATGAGCGACGACCGGGTCGAGACCCACGTGCGGATCACCGACGAGCAGGGCACCCGGGCGGTCCACTTCCAGGAGTACTGGGTCAAGCTGCACGCCGCCGTGGACGCCGAGGCGATCATCCCGGTCGGCGCGGACACCGCCAAGCCCGCGCCCGGCGTGCTGGAGGCCCTCGCCGAGGCCGACGTCATCCTCTTCCCGCCGTCCAACCCGGTGGTCTCGATCGGCAGCATCCTCGCCGTCCCCGGCATCCGGGAGGCCGTCGCCGCCGCCCCGGCGCCGGTGGTCGGGCTCTCCCCGATCATCGGCGGGGCGCCGGTGCGGGGCATGGCCGACAAGGTGCTCGCCGCCGTCCGCGTCGAGGCCACCGCCGAGGCGGTCGCGCTGAACTACGGCTCCGCGCTGATCGACGGCTGGCTGGTGGACACCGTGGACGCCGGGGCCGTGGACGCCGTCGAGGCCGCCGGGATCGCCTGCCGGGCCGTCCCGCTGCTGATGACCGACGTCGAGGCCACCGCCGAGATGGCCCGGGCGGCGCTGGCGCTGGCGGAGCAGGTCCGGAGGTGACGGCGGCGATGGAGGTCCTGGGGGTTGACGGGATCCCCGAGATCGAGGCCGGGGCCGACCTCGCCGGACTGATCGCCAAGGCCGGGACGTACCGGGACGGCGACATCCTGCTGGTCACCTCGAAGATCGTCAGCAAGGCCGAGGGCCGGCTGCTGCACGCCGTCGACCGGGAGGCCGCGATCGACGCCGAGACCGTCCGGGTGGTCGCCCGGCGCGGGCCGGTCCGGATCGTGGAGAACCGCAACGGCTTCGTGATGGCCGCCGCCGGGGTCGACGCCTCCAACACCGCCCCCGGCACCGTGCTGCTGCTGCCCGAGGACCCGGACGCCTCGGCGCGGGCGCTGCGCACCCGGCTCCAGCAGCTCACCGGCTGCCGACTGGCCGTCGTCGTCACCGACACCTTCGGCCGACCCTGGCGCAACGGGCTCACCGACGTCGCGATCGGTGCCGCCGGGCTGTCCGTCCTGGAGGACCACCGGGGGCGCACCGACAGCCACGGCAACGAGCTGGTGCTCACCGTCACCGCGACCGCCGACGAACTGGCCGCCGCCGCCGACCTCGTCAAGGGCAAGGCCAGCGGCGTGCCGGTCGCCGTGGTGCGCGGGCTCGGCCACCTGGTCACCACCGAGGACGGCGCCGGCACCCGGCCGCTGGTGCGGCCCGCCGCCGACGACATGTTCCGGCTCGGCACCTCCGAGGCGCTGCGCCAGGCCGTCACCCTGCGGCGCACCGTCCGCTCCTTCACCGCCGAGCCGGTCGACCCGGCCGCCGTCCGGCGCGCGGTGGCCGCCGCCGTCACCGCGCCCGCCCCGCACCACACCACGCCCTGGCGCTTCGTCCTGCTGGAGTCCGCCCGGACCCGCACCCGGCTGCTCGACGCCATGCTCGACGCCTGGCAGCGCGACCTGCGCGAACTCGACGGCTGGGACGAGGCCAGGATCGCCCGGCGCACCGCCCGCGGCGACGTCCTGCGGGACGCGCCGTACCTGGTGGTGCCCTGCCTGGTGACGGACGGCTCGCACGACTACCCGGACCGGCGCCGGGCCACCGCCGAGCGGGAGATGTTCACCGTCGCGGCCGGCGCCGCCGTGCAGAACCTGCTGGTGGCCCTCACCGGCGAGGGCTACGGCTCCGCCTGGGTGTCCTCCACGATGTTCTGCCGTGACACCGTCCGGGCCGCCCTGGACCTTCCGGACGACTGGGACCCGATGGGCGCCGTCGCCGTCGGCCGCCCAGCCGAACCTCCCCGGGCCCGCCCGGACCGCAGCGCCGACGCCTTCATCGAGGTCCGGTAGGGCTTCCCCCTTCGCTCCCGCCGCCGTCGCCGTCGCTCAGCGGCGGCGGTGGTCGTTGGGGGTGAGCCTCGGGCCGTAGCGGGGGGCATGGGTGCCGGTGGCCAGCAGGAGGCGGCAGACCCGGTGGCGGTGGGGGCGGTAGGGCTCCAGGAGGGCGAGCATCTGGGCGTCGTCGCTGCGCGGGCGGCCGGCCAGGGCCCAGCCGACCAGGTTGGGCAGGTGGAAGTCCCCGACCGAGACCGCGTCCGGATCTCCGTTGCTTCGCTGCAGGGTCTCGGCGGCCGTCCAGACGCCGATGCCGGGGACCGCCGTCAGCCGGGCGAAGGCCTCCTCGTGGCCCATCGCCGAGGCCTCCTCCAGGCGCGGCGCCAGCCGCACCGCGCGCAGCACCGTCGCCGAGCGCTTGGGGTCGACGCCCGCCCGGTGCCACTCCCAGCTCGGGACCATCGCCCACTCCCGGGCCGACGGCGCCACCCGCATGCCCTCGGCCGGCCCCGGCGCCGGGGCGCCGAAGTCCCGCAGCAGGGTGCGCCAGGCGCGGTAGGCCTCGTCGGTGGTGACCATCTGCTCCAGGATCGCCGGGACGAGGGACTCCAGGACCAGGCCGGTCCGGGTCAGCCGCACCCCCGCCGTGCGGCGCTGGGCGTCGCGCAGCGGACCGGGCGGCAGCACCAGCGCCTCCGGGTGGTCCTCGGCGCCGAGCAGCACCGGCAGCCGCTCCAGCAGCCACTGGGCGCCCGGCCCCCAGGCCGTCGCCTCCACCTCGCCCGCGCCGGGGTGCGGCAGCACCCGCAGGGTGCCGAGCCCGGCCGGGGTGCGGGAGGCGCGCCAGACGGCGCCGTCGCCGGTGGTGCGGTACGAGGGGTCGGCCGGGCCCCGGCGCAGCGGCAGCAGCGTCCGGACCGGGTCGAGCGGGAAGCCCGGCCGCCAGCGCCGTACCGCCTCGCCGCCGCCCGTCACTGCCGTCGCCTCCTGTGGTCCCTGAGGCTATGAACGATACGCGGGGGCGCCGACGGGCCGGGGCGCGCGCGGGAACGGCCCAGCGGGAGGCGGGAGTTCGGCGGCTGGGTCCGGAGGCGGGCCGGGCCCTACGGCGCCTGCCGCCCGGCCGCGGCCGAGCGCAGGGCGGGGAGCCGGGCGTAGAGGGCCGTGCCGGGGCACTCGGTATTGAAGGCGTCCCGGTGGCCGGAGATGGCGTCGAAGTCGACGACCGTGCCCTTGGGGTAGCGGCTGGCGTCGGAGGCCGAGGTGAGCTTGGTGTGCCCGTCGGCGGCCTGGCCGTGGAGGCCGAGCTTCCAGGCGGCGAGGGCGGCGATGCCGTTCAGGAGGGACTGGGGCGGGGTGGCGTCCACGAAGGTGCCGATCGCGGCGACGCCGGAGGAGTCGGTGTTGAAGCCCAGGGTGTGGGCGCCGTGGACGGGCTGGTCGACCCCGCCGGCCCGGCCCTCGTAGATGGTGCCGCAGCGGTCGACCAGGAAGTTGTAGCCGATGTCCCGCCAGCCACTGGTCTTGACGTGGTACTGGTAGATCGACCTGATCACCCGGGGGGCGTCGCTGCAGGCGTAGTCGGTGGCGGTCGCGGTGTGGTGGACGAAGACCTCGCGGACCGGGCCGGTGTACTCGAAGCCCGGTTCGCGGATGGACTCGTCGGCGCCCCAGCCGGCCCGGGTGACGATCCCCGGGCGCGGCGCCTGGTGGGCGCCGTCGACGGCCTCGGGCCCGGCGGGCACGGTCCGGGGGGCGGCGGGCGCGGGTGCGCCGGCGCCGGGGTCGACCAGTTCGAGCCGCAGTCCGGGCGGCGGTCCGGCCGGGCCGGGCCGGACCTCGACGGCGACGCCGTCGCTGCGGCCGGTCCACAGCGGGGCGGTGGCGCCGTGCGGGGCGCGGTCCGGGCCGTCGTCGGTGTCGGCCTCCAGGGCGTGCCAGTCGCCCCAGCGGCCGGTGGCCGCGTCCCGGGTGCGGACCCGGACGCTTCCGCCGGCCAGCGCGCCGGCTGGTCCGTCCCAACCGACGCCGAGGAGTTCGAACGGCCGGGTGGTGCTCGGTGCGAGCCCGGCCCCGGCCGGCAGCGGGAGCGAGACGGTCGTCCCGCCGCCGGGGAAGTCCTGTTGCCCGGTGGGGGCAAGGGGTACGGCGGAGGCGGCCGGAGCGGGCTGGAGCAGCAGGGCGGCGGTGCAGCCGGCGAGCAGCGCGGCCGGGAACGGGAGGCGCACGGTTCTGTTCGAGGGGTGCACGGCCGGGTCTGAAAGGCGCACAGCTTTGCGTGAGAGGTGCATAAGGGGGATCGTCGCCGCAAACCGGACCACTTGCCATGCCGCCTCGCGCCCGCCTTGCGGCCCCTCCCGGCCTGCCACCCGAAGGCCGTAGGCTGGGGCGCACCATGACTGCGCCATTCGCTGCCGATGCCCGCACCCCCGTCGAGCTGCTGCACGCCTACCTGCGCGGCGGCACCCATTCGGTCGATCCCGCGGCCCCGCTGGTCACCTTCTACGACGACGCCACGGGTGAACGGGTGGAGCTCTCCGCCCGGACCTTCGACAACTGGGTCGCCAAGACCGCCAACCTCCTCCAGGACGAACTGAACGCCGGCCCGGACGACCGCGCCGCGCTGCTGCTGCCCGCCCACTGGCAGAGCGCCGTCTGGCTGCTGGCCTGCTGGTCGGTCGGCGTGACGGCGGTGCCGGCCGGCGACCCGGCCGCCGCCGACCTGGTGGTGAGCGGCCCGGACGGCCTGGAGGCCGCCCAGGCCTGCGAGGGCGAGCGGGTGGCGCTCGCCCTGCGCCCGCTCGGCGGCCGCTTCCCGCACCGCCCGGACGGCTTCCTCGACTACGCCGCCGAGGTCCCCGGTCAGGGCGACCGCTTCGCCCCCTACTCCCCCGTCGCCCCGGACGGCCCGGCCCTGGAGACCTCGGTGGACGGGTTGCCGCTGAAGCTGACCGGCGAGCAGACCGTCGCGCTGGCCCGGGAGGGCGCCGTGCGCCTCGGCCTCAAGCCCGGGGACCGGGTGATGTCCACCCTCTCCTTCGACGACTGGACCGGTCTGGAGGCCGGTCTGCTGGCCCCGCTGGCGGCCGGCGCCTCAGTGGTGCTCTGCCGCAACTCCCAGGGCCTGGACGACGGGCAGTGGGAGAAGCGGGCCGAATCCGAACGGGTGACTGTGCGCCTGGGCTGACCCCGGCGGCGGCCCGGCGGGTAGGGATCCCTGCCATGGCCGAGGACGACACCGAGCACCCCCCGACCGACGAGACTCCCCCGAAGGACGCTCCCCCGAGCGCACCCGGACGCCCGCGCAGGCGCCGGCGGTGGCTGATGATCACCGCCGGCGTCGTCGCGTTCCTGCTGGTCGCGACCGGTGTGCTGCTCTGGATCGCGTACCGCAAACTGGACGGCAACATCCGGACGGACTCGGCCACCGACCGGCTGCTGGCCAAGCTGGAGGCCGAACGCCCGAGCCGTACGGCCGGGGCCGGGGGCGCCGAGAACATCCTGCTGATCGGCAGTGACGACCGATCCGGCAGCAACTCCTCGTACGGCGGCCAGCCCGGCACCCCGCGCTCGGACACCACGATCCTGCTGCACCTGGCCGCCGACCGGAAGCACGCGACGGCGGTCTCCGTCCCGCGCGACGTCATGGTCACCGTGCCCTCCTGCGAGAAGCCGGACGGCAGCCGCAGCAAGCCGGGGACGATGCAGTTCAACTGGGCGTTCGAGCTGGGCGGTCCGGCCTGCTCGATCCGCGCCGTCGAGCAGCTGAGCGGGATCCGGATCGACCACTACGTGATCCTCGACTTCAGCGGCTTCAAGACCATGGTCGACGCGATCGGCGGGGTCGAGGTGTGCGTGCCGCAGCCGATCCACGACAAGGACGCCAAGCTGGACCTCCCGGCCGGCCGCCAGATGCTGCACGGCGAGCAGGCGCTCGGCTACGTCAGGGTCCGGGAGAGCCTGGGCGACGGCTCCGACACCCAGCGGATGGGCCGTCAGCAGCAGTTCCTGGCCTCGCTGATCCGCAAGGTGCAGTCGCAGGGGGTGCTGCTGAACCCGGCCAAGCTGTGGCCGGTGCTGGACGCGGCCACCTCGTCGGTGAAGGCGGACGGCGGCCTGTCCTCGCTCGGCGCGCTGTACGACCTCACCCAGAACCTGCGCGGCATCCCGTCGCCGGACGTGGTGTTCCTGACCGCGCCGCGCCGCCCGTACCGCTACGACTCGGACCGGGACGAGTTCGTCCAACCGCAGACCACCCAGTTGTTCGACGCGCTGCGCGACGACCGGCAGGTCGCCGTCCGGCCGCCCGCGCCGGACACCGGGGCGAGCCCGCGAGCCGCCTCCGCCTCGGCCTCCGCCTCCGGCACCGGCTCGGACGGGACCGCGGCGTCACCCTCGACGAGCGCCTCGCCCACCTTCGAGGGACGCACCGCCGACGTGGACGCCTGCGCGAAGCGCTGACCGGGGCCGCGCCGCAGGTCGGCGGCGCCCTCGGGGGAAATGCCGCACCCGCCTGTGGCTTTACCGGCGCTTTTCTCCCGCATGACGGAGATCACACCCGGAACGATGAGGCCGTTCGGCTCGTCTAGTGTGTCCGGATCGGGCCGCCAGTACGGGTGGCCCGCAGCCGTGACCGGTCGGAGGTGGGGATTCCCCGTGGACGAGGAACAGCCGGAAACCGGTCAGTACCGGACCGACCCGGCCGGCGGGATCCCCCGGCAGCAGCGCCGCAGGGGCGCCGGCCCCGCGGCGGCGCCCGCCGCACCCGCCGCTGAGGGCCGCCGGGACAGCCGGCGGCGGGCGGCCGCCGCCGCCAAACGGCAGCGGCGCCGACGGGTGCTCAAGTGGACGGCCGGGACCGGCGCCCTGGTGATGGTCGCGGGCTGCGGCGGGGCGTACTACCTGTACCAGCACTTCAACAGCAACCTGACCTCGGTCAAGGTCCAGCTGGGCAACGAGGAGGAGCGGCCCAAGGCCGCCGGGGACGCGCTGAACATCCTGGTGATCGGCACCGACAGCCGGCAGGGCCTCGGACGCGAGTACGGCGACGCGGGCAGCACCGGGCACGCCGACACCACCCTGCTGTTCCACGTCGCCAAGGACCGCTCCAACACGACGGTGGTCAGCATCCCGCGCGACCTGATGGTGCCGATCCCGGAGTGCCGCAGCGACAAGGGCCAGAAGATCCCGGGCTCGGCGCGGGACATGTTCAACAACAGCCTCGGCCAGGACGGGCGCGACGCGGGCTGCACCTGGAAGACCGTGGAGAAGGTGACCGGCATCCGGGTCGACCACTTCGTGCAGGTCAACTTCGAGGCGGTGAAGACGCTCTCCACGGCCGTCGGCGGGGTCGAGGTCTGCGCGGCCAAGGACATCGACGACAAGGACTCGCACCTGAAGATGTCCAAGGGCCGCCACGTCGTCCAGGGCGAGGAGGCGCTGGCCTTCGTCCGCACCCGGCACGCCGTCGGATTCGGCGGCGACCTCACCCGGATCCCGCTCCAGCAGCAGTTCATCAGCTCGATGATCCGCAAGGTCAAGAGCGGCGACACCCTGACCAGCCCGAGCAAGCTCTACCAGCTCGCGGACGCCGCCACCAAGGCGCTCACCGTGGACTCCGGCATCGGCAGCGTCGACAAGCTGAAGGACCTGGCCCAGGACATCAGCAAGGTGGACACCAAGAACATCACCTTCACCACCGTGCCGGTGCTGGAGGACCCGAAGGACAAGGACCGGCTGGTCCTGAAGCAGCCTGACGCCGGGCAGGTCTTCTCGATGATCGCGGGCGACCGCTCGCTGACCGAGACGGCCACCCCGCCCGCCGACGCCACCACCCCGGCCGCGCCGGCCCCGGCGGCGCCGAGCGCCACCACCCCGGCGGTGGACGCCAAGGACGTCCAGGTGACGGTGCGCAACGGCAGCGGGACCCGCGGACAGTCCGGGCCGACGGTCGACAAGCTCAAGGCCAGGGGCTTCGCCCGGGCCGCGGTCGGCTCCGACGCGCCGCCCGCCGCCACCACCACGGTGTCCCACCCGGCGGGCCAGGAGGCCGGGGCCGCCGCGCTGGCCGCCGCCCTCGGACTGCCCCCGGACGCCGTCCGGCCCAACCCGAAGGCGGGCCCGAAGGACCCGCTGCTGCTGGTGCTCGGCAAGGACGTCCTCGCGGCCGCGCCGCAGCAGCCGACCGAGGCGCCCAAGGACCTCCAGCGGGTGCAGGCGGACGACGAGGACGTCTGCGCCAAGTGACTACGACTGCCTGAGTGTTCCGTCCGTCTCACGGTAACCCTCGCCGGTCCGGGGGCAGTTCCAGAGCCCCGGGCCGGCCGGGCGCAGCGGCTCGCCGGCCCGGCCGACCCAGCCGATCCGGCGGGCGGGCACCCCGGCCACCAGGGCGAAGTCCGGGACGTCCCGGTGCACCACCGCCCCTGCCGCGACCAGCGCCCAGCGGCCGACCGTCACCCCGGCAACCAGCACCGCCCGGCCGCCGATGGAGCAACCCTGACGGAGAGTCACCGGTTCGGCGTGCCAGTCGAGTTGACTCTTGAGGCGGCCGTCGGGGGTGACCGCGCGGGGGTGGCGGTCATTGGTCAGCACGGCGGCCGGGCCGATGAACACGCCGTCCTCGACCACGGCCGGCTCGTACACCAGCGCGTGGTTCTGCACCTTGACCCGGTCGCCGATCCGCACGCCCGGGCCGATGTAGGCGCCGCGGCCGATCACGCAGTCCGCGCCGACCACCGCGTCCTCGCGGACCTGGGCCAGGTGCCAGACCCTGGTGCCGGCGCCGATCGCGGCCCGCTCGTCGACGTCCGCGCCCGGTTCGATCCGGGCCGCGGCCGCGCCGTCCTCAACTGTCCCCATGCGGACCGACGGTAGCCGGTCCGGGGCGCAGCGTGCGGGCCGACCGGGTCAACCGGTCTGGGAGAGCACGTCCTTGGCGGACGGGCGGACACTCCCTATCACCCGGCGGGCCAGCGAGCGGGGCGAGGTGATGAAGCCGAAGCCCCAGCTGAGGTGCATGGTCGCGAGCGCCACCGGCAGCAGCGCCTTGGCCCGCAGCGACAGGCCGCGGCCCTCGACCACCGAGCCGCCGAGGATGCCCAGCAGGTACACGCCGGGCACCGCCAGGAAGGCCGGGTGGACGGCTGCGCCCAGCACCAGGCCGAGCACCACCGCGAGCAGCGCGCTCGGCGGGGCGAGGTAGCGCAGGTTGACCGAGCCGCGGTGGTAGCGGGTGACCACCCGGCGCCAGCGGCCGTAGTCCTTGTACTGCTTGGCCAGCGCCCGGACGGACGGCCGGGGCCGGTACGTCACCATCAGCTGCGGGGTGAACCAGACCAGTCCGCCGTCCTGGCGGATCCGGTAGTTCAGCTCCCAGTCCTGGGCGCGGATGAACTCCTCGTTGTAGCCGCCGAGCTTCTCCAGCACCTCGCGCCGGAACACCCCGAGGTAGACGGTGTCCGCCGGACCGGCCAGGCCTCCGGTATGGAAGGCCGCGTTGCCGACGCCGATCTTGGAGGTCATCGCGGCGGCGACCGCGTGCTCCCACTCGGTCTCGCCTTCGGCGTGCATGATGCCGCCGACGTTGGCGGCGTCCATCTCGCCGAGCAGCCGGACCGCCGTGGCGATGTAGCCGGGGGTGAGCAGGCCGTGGCCGTCCACGCGCACCACTATCGGGTGCTGCGAGCCCCGGATCGCGGCGTTCAGCCCCGCGGGGGTGCGGCCGGTGGGGTTCTCCACCGTACGCACCCGCGGGTCCTCGGCCACCAGCTCGGCCGCGATCTCGGCGGTGCGGTCGGTGGAGGGACCGAGCGCGATCACCACTTCCATCGGTCCCGGGTACTCCTGATTCAGGATGCGCCGGACCGCCGTGCGCAGGTGTCGTTCCTCGTTGAGCACCGGCATGATCACGGAAACAGCCGGCAGCTCCTCAGCAGCCTTGGTGTTCATCGGGGCCAACCGTACCGGTGCCGACACGTCTCCGTCTCGTCCCGGTTCGTCGGTTCCCGCTCCCCCGAAGGGTGGCACCGGCGCCGTGATCGAGATCACCGTACCGCTCCGCTCTCCGGGGCCCGAATCGGCGGGGGAACGGTGCAGGTTCGGCGCAGGTTCGGCGCACGGGGTGAACGGCGGTGAACAGGGCCGATCCGGTCGGCGGGACGGGGTGCACCCGGTGCCACGGGCTTGCCCGGACGGTCCTGGTCGCCCCACGGCGCGGGGGCCGGGCGCGCGTTCGCACCCGGCCCCCGGCCCCCCGTTCCCCCGTGGGGTCGACCCGACGTCCCCCGTCGTCGGGTCAGTCCGTCGCGATGGCCGCGAGGACGTTCATCCGTCCGGCCCGGAAGGCCGGAACGAGGGCGGCGACCAGACCGATCACCACCGAGGAGACCAGCGTCACCACGACCGTGGTGGTCGGGACGGAGAGCGTCCCGAGGCCCTGGTCGCGCAGCACCCGCTGGGCGGTGACGCCCCAGGCCAGTCCCAGCCCGGTGCCGAGCACGGCGCCGAACAGGGCGATCACCACGGACTCCAGCCGGATCATCCGGCGCAGCTGGCGGCGGGAGAGCCCGATCGCCCGCAGCAGGCCGATCTCGCGGGTCCGCTCCACCACCGACAGCGCCAGGGTGTTGACCACGCCGAGCACCGCGACGGTGATCGACAGGCCGACCAGACCGTAGATCAGGTAGAGCAGGGTGTTGACCTGGGACTGCACGAGTTCCTTGTAGCCCGCCTGGTCCTTGACGGTCAGCTGCGGGTACTGCCGGAGGGCGTCCTCCAGGGCGGTGAGCGTCTTGGCGACGTCGGCGCCGGAGGCGGCCTTGGCGTAGAAGGTCCGGTCGGCGGGCTGGTCGGCGGCCGGGACGGCCTCGGCCATGGTGGCGAAGTCGACGAAGGAGGCGTCCCCGTAGAGCGAGTCCTTCCCGAAGACGACGCCCACCGGGAGCACCTGGGTGTGACCCCCGGCGTAGCGGACGGTGACGCTGTCGCCGACCTTGAGGTGGTGGTCGGTCGCGAAGGCCTCGCCGATGCCCAGCGAGCCGCGCCCGATCGAGTCCACCGCGCCGGAGGCGACCGGCAGCCGGAAGTCGGTGGCGAAGAAAGCCGGCGGCACCGCCGCGACCCCGGCCCGGCTGGTGGTGCCGTCGGGCAGCTGGAACCTGGCGTCGAGGTCCTTCTCGGTGGTGACGTGGTCGATGCCCGGGGTGCGCTTCACCGCGTCGATCATCTCGGCGGTGACTCCGGTCCGGTCGCCGCGGATGATGTAGTCCACGCCCACCGACTTGTCGATCTGCGCACTGGCCGACCGCACCGCCGAGGCGCTGAAAACCGAGGAGCCGATCACCAGTGCCAGCCCGATCATCAGGGCGGCGGCGGTGGCGCCGGTCCGGCGCGGGTTGCGCATCGCGTTGCGCTGGGCGAGCTTGCCGGAGGGCCCGAACAGGGCCGGGAGCAGGGCCCCGAGCACCTTGATGAGGACGGTGGCCAGCAGCGGGCCGAGCACCACGAAGCCGATCAGGGTGAGCAGCAGGCCCAGGCCCAGGTACTCGCCGCCGGTGCCCGCCTTGTCGGCCGTACCGGCGAGCACCAGCAGCCCGGCGCCGCCCCCGGTGAGCAGCACGCCGAGGATCGAGCGGACGAGGTTGGAGCGGGCCTCGGCCGGGGTGCCGTGGTCGCGCAGGGCGGCCATCGGCGCGATCCGGCTGGCCCGGCGGGCCGGGATCCAGGCCGCGATGACGGTGATCAGGATGCCGACGGCGTAGCCGGCCGCGAAGACGTCGGGCCCGATCTCCAGGTCGCTCGCGTTGAGGTCCATGCCGATCGCGTTCATCAGCTTGATCAGCCCGAACGCGACGCCCAGGCCGACCGCCACGCCGAGGGTCGAGCCGAGCACGCCCAGGATCAGCGCCTCGACCAGCACCGAGCCGTTCACCTGGGCGCGGCTGCCGCCGATGGCGCGCAGCAGGCCGATCTCGCGGGTGCGCTGGGCGACCAGCATCGAGAAGGTGTTGATGATCAGGAAGCCGCCGACGATCAGCGAGATGCCGGCGAAGCCGAGCATCGCGTACTTCATGAAGTTCAGGCCGCTGCCGATCGACTTGGTGTTCTCGTCCTTCTGCTCGGCCGCGGTCTTGACCTGGTAGCCGGTGCCGACCTCGGCGAGGGCGGCGGTCTTGAGCTGGTCGTTGCTGCGGCTGCCGTCGCCGAAGGCCTCGACGGAGGTGTAGGCCTGCTCGCCGAGCAGCACCTGCTGGGCGGTCGGGGTGTCCAGGAAGGCCAGCGCGGCGCCCGGGTTGGTGGTGGTGAAGGTGGCGATGCCGACGATCGTGTACGGGTGCTGCCCACCGGCGTTGTCGACCCGGATCCGGTCGCCGACGCCGAGCTTGGCCTTCTTGGCGGTGTCGGCGTCCAGCACCAGCTCGCCGGAGTTCCGCGGGACGTGCCCGGAGGTGATCCGCACCGGGTTGCGCGGGGTGTCGGTCCAGTTGCCGACCAGGGTCGGCGCGCCGGTGGTCGGGCCGACCAGCTTGTCGGTGGCCGGGTTGACCAGGATCGCGTTGCCGACCATGACCTGGCCGACGGCGCTCTTCACGCCCGGCACCGCGGCGACCCGCTGGGCGAGCGAGGCCGGGACGGTGGCGGGCTTGTCCCCGGCCGGCGGCTCCTCGTCGTCGGCCGGCTTGGGCGGCTGGACCGAGATGTCGGAGGCGGTCGCGGCGAACAGCTTGGAGAAGGTGCTGGTGGCGGTGTTGGAGAACACCAGGGTGCCGGACACGAAGGCGACCGACAGCACGACGGCGACGAGTGAGAGCGCCATCCGCCCCTTGTGGGCGAAGAAGCTCCGCAGCGAGGTCTTGAGCAGCATGGTTTCGTCGTCCCGCCGATCAGCTGGTGCGCTTGCCGTCGAAGCGGCGCATGCGTTCGAGGACGGAGTCGGCGGTCGGCGCGTGCATCTCGTCGACGATCACGCCGTCGGCGAGGAACAGCACGCGGTCCGCGTAGCCGGCGGCGACCGGGTCGTGGGTGACCATGACCATGGTCTGGCCCAGTTCGTCCACCGAGCGGCGCAGGAAGCTCAGCACCTCGGCGCCGGCCCGGGAGTCCAGGTTCCCGGTGGGCTCGTCGCCGAAGATGATCTCGGGCCGGGCGGCCAGCGCGCGGGCCACCGCGACGCGCTGCTGCTGGCCGCCGGAGAGCTGGGTCGGGCGGTGCTTGAGCCGGCCGGCCAGGCCGACGGTCTCCACCACCTGGTCCAGCCAGGCCTGGTCGGGCCGGCGGCCGGCGATGTCCATCGGCAGGGTGATGTTCTCCAGTGCGTTCAGGGTCGGCAGCAGGTTGAACGCCTGGAAGATGAACCCGATCTTGTCCCGGCGCAGCCTGGTCAGCTGCTTGTCCTTGAGGCCGGTGATCTCGGTGTCGCCGATCCGGATGCGTCCGCTGCTGACCGTGTCCAGACCCGCCAGGCAGTGCATCAGGGTGGACTTGCCGGAGCCCGAGGGGCCCATGATCGCGGTGAAGCGGCCGCGCTGGATGTCCACGTCGACCGCGTCGAGGGCGGTCACCTCGGTCTCGCCCGATCCGTACGCCTTGGTCACCTGGCGGGCCGAGGCCGCGACGGCGGACGGTCCGCCGGGAAGCTGGGGGTCGTACACGGCTGCTGCCGTCGTCACTGGATTCTCCTCGGAAGTGGTCCACCCGTTGACCCCCAACCTTCCGGCACGGTCGGACCGCGGACCCGACGGAAGCGGGCCGCTCGCGGAGGGGCGGGGACGTGAGAACCACGTTAGGAGCCGGCTCCGGACGGCTCGTCCTCCGTCGGAATGAAGCGCTGCAACCAAGGTTCTACGGGTACGGCACCCCTCCCCCCTAAGGGGTGCCGCGGGCCGTCTCGGGGTCGCCCCGTACGGGGTCGCGCGGGCCGCCGCTCAGCCGGTCAGCACCGGTGCGGCCAACCGTTCGAGGGCGTCGGCGAAGCCCTCCACGACCGGCACCAGCCGGGCGTCGGTCTCGCACTCGACGAGGGTCCGGCCGTCCTCCCCGGCGGTGATGTGGCGGTCGAGCACGAACCAGCCCTGGGTGATGTGGCCGGCGCCCATCGAGCTGAGCACCGGGCGCAGCGCGTAGTCCACCGCGAGGACGTGCGCGGACGAGCCGCCGGTGGCCAGTGGCAGGACGGCCTTGCCGGCCAGCGCGTACTGCGGGAGGACGTCCAGCAGGGCCTTGAGCAGGCCCGAGTAGGCGGCCTTGTAGACGGGGGTGCCGATCACCACACCGTCGGCGCGGGCGAACAGTTCGGTGACGGCGACGATCGCCGGGTGGTCGAAGTCGCCCGAGAGCAGCGCGTGCGCGGGCAGACTGCGGGCCTCGAAGGGGATCACCCGGTGGCCGCGGTCCACCAGGCGCGCGTCGACGTGGCGCAGCAGCCGGGTGGTGCGGGAGGTGGCGGAGGGGGAGCCGGAAACGGACAGGACGGTGGCCATGGTTCACCTCTGGCTGGAAGCGGGAGCGCTTCGCAGCGGCCTCTGCTCGGCTGCTGCGGACGGTGGTCGGTGTGCTCGACGGGCGCGCTTCAGCGACGACAGAGCGAACCGGACACCCGCTGCAGGTCGACGTGCCGCCGACGCGTGAGTGCCCGACCCTGGTCCATGTCCGAAATGCAAACACGGTGCGTTCGAACCGGTCAAGAATCGTTTCGGCAAGCGGAACGGGGGTGACGGGCGCGTTTCGCGCCGGAGCGATCCGGCGCGTGCATCAAAACTGCTACAAGAGGCCTGGCAGGGGCCCCGGGGGGAGTCAGCCGAAGCGGGGTCGGGCATCCTCGACGGCATGAACACGTGGCAGGAGGGCCGCCCGGGCGGCGGCGGGAACCCCTACGGAGGCAACGGCGGCGGTGCGGCGGCCGAGCCGCCGCTGCCGGCGTCGCTGAACCCCCGCGGGGCGGGCACGCCCGGCCCGCGGCAGCCGGAACAGCCGTCCCGCCTCGGCGGCGTCCCGCCGCAGGCCGCCCCCGGCGACCCCGGACGGCCGGGCTCGGGCGGCCCCGGCGGCCCCGGTGGCGGTCGACCCGGCGGCCCGGGTGGTCCCGGCGGTGCGCGGCCGACCGGTGCCCGGGCCCGGCGCTGGCCGCGGCGGCGGATCGTGAAGTGGACGGTCTTCGGCCTGCTGATCGCCGTCATGGTGACCTCGGTGTCCACCTGGTTCTGGGCGGACTCCAAGCTCAACCACGAGAACGTGCTGGCCGACTACCCGGGCCGGCCGGCCGCCGGCAAGGGCACCAACTGGCTGATCGTCGGCTCCGACAGCCGCGACGGCCTGAGCGAGTCCCAGATGGACACCATGCACACCGGCCACGACGTCGAGGGCAAGCGCAGCGACTCGATGATGATCCTGCACGTCGGGGACCACGGGAACACCCTGATGAGCATCCCGCGCGACTCCTGGGTGCCGATCCCCGAGTTCAGGACCAGCGCCGGCAAGACCGTCAAGGCCACCACCTCGAAGATCAACTCGGCCTTCGCCACCGGCAACGGCCGGCTCCTGGTGCAGACCGTCGAACTGAACACCGGCATCCGCATCGACCACTACGCCGAGATCGGCTTCGCCGGGTTCGCCGGCATCGTCGACTCCATCGGCGGCGTCGAGATGCACATCGACCAGGACATCAAGGACCGGGACTCCGGCCTCGACCTCAAGGCCGGCGACCAGACCCTCAACGGCACCCAGGCCCTGGCCTTCGTCCGCCAGCGCCACCAGATGGCCGACCAGGACCTCGGCCGGATGCGCAACCAGCAGAAGTTCCTCGGTGCCCTCGCCCACCAGGCCGCCTCCCCGGGCACCGTGCTCGACCCGTTCACCTTCTACCCGCTGGTCGACTCGGCGCTCGGCACCCTGATCGTCGACGAGGACTGCGGGCTGACCGACCTGGGCTCGCTCTTCCTCGCCATGAAGGACGTCAACGGCGGCGGCGGCAAGACCATGACCGTCCCGATCGGCAACGCCGACTACCACACCAGGACCGGCGAGTCCGCGGTGCAGTGGGACGCCGCCAAGTCCAAGCAGGTCTTCGAGGCCTTCAAGAACGACACCGCGGTGCCGGACGTCAAGTAGCCGCGACTCCCGGTCGCCGGATCGCCACAATGGGTGGATGTCCCTCGTCACCGCCCTCGTCTACCGCCGACGCCACCGCCTCCTGGGCCGCCTGGTCCAGGAGGCGCTCGCGCTCTACGGCATGGAGGTGCCCGCCGCCTGCGAGATCGGGCCCGGACTCATCGTCTTCCACCGCGGCTTCGGCACCGTCCTGCACCCGTACACCACACTCGGGGCGGGCGTGACCCTCTACAACGGCGTGACCATCGGCCGGGCCGACCCGTGGGTGCCGCAGGAGCGCAGCGCGATGCGGCGGGTGGTGGTCGAGGACGGCGCGGTGCTGTGCGCGGGCGCCAAGGTGGTGTGCAAGGAGGGCGTGCTGACCGTCGGCGCGGGCACCGTGGTGGGGGCCAACGCCGTACTCACCCGCTCGACCGGGCCCGGCGAGATCTGGGCCGGGGTGCCCGCCCGCCGGGTGGGGACGCGGGACGGCGCCTGGGCACCCCCGACGGGGCTGCGGCGGGCCTAGTTTCCGGCCTCCGGGGCGGCGTGGGGCGCGGCCCCGGATGCGGTTTCGGGCGCGGCCCCGGGTGCGGTTTCGGGTCCGGCCCCGGGTGCGGTTTCGGGTCCGGCCCCGGGTACGGTCGGCAGCCGGTCGAGCACGATGCCGAAGTGCTCGCGGTACGCGGCCAGCGCACCGGCCTCGGTGAGCTGCTCCTCGGTGCGGGTGCCGTCGGGCGCGGTCCGGATCAGCCGGGTGCCGCGGAGGGTGGTCCGGCCGCCGTCCGCGGCGAGCATCGAGCAGGTGTCGGAGCGGGTGAACGTGGACTGCGGCGAGGTGGCCCGCCACCAGCAGGTCGGCACGAAGTCGGCCAGCGGGTGGGTGCGCCGGTCGATCCGGTACTGGGGCGCACCGTCCAGGACGACGTCCAGCTCGCCGTGCTCGCCGTACGGGCGGAGCACCACCGTGCCGTGCGGGTCGGACTGCTCGCCGCGCCCGTCCAGTCGCAGCGGGAGCCGGGCGAAGCGGCCGAACCCCACGTCGACCAGCCAGGGTTCGTCCAGGTCGACCCGCAGCGCCAGGTGGTCGAACGGCGGACCGAGCCGCTCCCCGTCGAAGGCCCGGGCCGCCAGCAGGCTCACCCGGTACCCCAGCGAGCGCAGCAACTCGGCGAAGGCGCCGTTGAGTTCGTAGCAGAAGCCGCCGCGCCGACGGTCCACCACCTTGGCCACCAGGACGGCCGGCTCCAGCACGACGGGCTCGCCGAGGTGGATGCTCAGGTTCTCGAACGGGACGGCGCGCAGATGCGCCTCCTGCAGCCGCGCCAGCCCCTCGGCCGACGGCGGCCCGGGCTCCGTCAGCCCGATCCGCTCCAGGTACGCCGCCCGTACCGCCGGTGTCAGTCCCTCGTACGCCTTCTCGTGGTCCACTCGCCCATTCCACCCGGGCGGCGCCCGTTCGGCCATCGGCCCTTGGACCTACGCCGCCCCGCCGGCGCCCGCGCGGGAAGTCGGACGGGTCGACTTCCCGTCCGGCAACCGGGCCACCTCCGGGCGGACCGACCGCGGTTACCAGCTGACGATGACGTAGCCGGGCCTGCCGTGGGCGTCCTCCGTCCCGTCGACGCCCGGTGCGCCGGGCCTGCCGGAGGTGTTGTCATTGCTGCCGGTGGCGTCACCGTGGCCGCCGTGGCCGCCCCCGGTTGTGCCACCGCCCCGGAGCCGAAAGTCGGACCGGCCGACTTTCCGCTCCGGGGCGGTACGTGGAGGAGGTGACTACTCGACGACGCCGGACTTGGCGATCTTGATGGCGGCCGAGGTGCGGCCGCTCTGCGAGCCGAGGCCCTCGATCTTCTTCACCAGGTCCATGCCCTCGACGACCTCGCCGAAGACGACGTGCTTGCCGTCCAGCCAGTCGGTGACGATGGTGGTGACGAAGAACTGCGAGCCGTTGGTGTTGCGGCCGGCGTTGGCCATCGAGAGCAGACCCGGGCGGTCGTGCTTGAGCGTGAAGTTCTCGTCCGCGAACTTCTCGCCGTAGATGCTCTTGCCACCGGTGCCGTTGTGGTTGGTGAAGTCACCGCCCTGCAGCATGAAGGCGGGGATCACGCGGTGGAAGCCGGAGCCCTCGTAGCCGAAGCCGTTCTGGCCGGTGGCCAGCTCGCGGAAGTTGCGGGCGGTCTTCGGGACGACGTCGTCGAACAGCTTGAAGACGATGCGCCCGGCCGGCTCGTCGTTGATGGTGATGTCGAAGAAAACGTTGGAACCCATGCAGGGATCATGGCACGAGCGGCTCCGCGTCGCGCGCCACCCCCTCGGAGCCCGAGGTCACGGCGGCGTGTTAGGCCGGCCCGGCGGGAACCGGGGTCGGCGGGGGCGTGCGCTCAGGCCTTGAGCTTGCGCCAGACCGTTTCCAGGGCCGCGATGTCCGCCGCGTCCAGCCGGTCGGTGAAGACCGGGGCGAGGACGGCCCGGCGGGTGGCGTCGGCCTCGGCGAAGGCGACGCGGCCCTGCTCGGTCAGTTCGATCCGCACCGATCGGGCGTCCGAGGCGGAGGGTGCCCGGGACACCAGCCCGCGCCCGGCCAGGGCGTCCACCACCCGGGAGACCTGGCTGCGGCTGAGCATGGTCTTGGCGCCGAGGTCGGAGACGGCCACCGGCTCCCGCTGGCCGTCGAGCCAGAGCATCACCTCGAACCAGGACAGCGGCAGCCCGTGCACCCGGGTGAGTTCCCGGTCGATCCGGGCGGCCAGGGTGGTGCCGGCCCAGACCAGGCCGTAGAAGACGTGGTCCTGCTCGCTCAGCGGGCCCAGGGTGAGATCGGCGTGGTCCATGGCGTTCATCGTACCGAGATTGCGTGCGCATGCACACAGTCCCGAGGCGTGCGCGTGCGCACCATGCGCACCAGTAGCATCGGCCTCCAACCACCCGGAGGGGGAGCGAACATGAGCGAAGGCGGGGGCATGAGCCGGATCGGGGTCTACCTGGCACACCCGCGGCCGGGCAGCTTCAACCACGCGCTGCACGAGGCCGTGGTGGACGAACTGCGCGGACGCGGCTGCGAGGTGCTCGCCCACGACCTCTACGCGGACGGCTTCGCGCCGCTGCTCACCGCCGAGGAGACCGGCACGGTCGACGCCGCCGGCGCCACCGCCGATCCCCAACTCGCCCTGCACCGCGCCGAGGTGGCCACCCTTGACGCTCTGGTGCTGATCCACCCCAACTGGTGGGGTCTGCCGCCGGCCGTCCTGACCGGCTGGGTGCAGCGGGTGCTGGCCCCCGGCGTCGCGTACAAACTCGGCACCGCCGACGGCGAGCCGACCGGACTGCTGCGGGCCGGCCGGGCCCTGGTGCTGAACACCTCGGACACCCCCGAGGCCCGGGAGCGCGAGGAGTTCGGCGACCCGCTGGAGCGGATCTGGGCGGCCTGCGTGCTGCCGTACGTCGGCGTCACCGACGTCCGGCGGACGGTGTTCCGCACCGTCACCGACTCCTCCGCCGCCGAACGGGCCGGCTGGCTGCGCCAGGCCCGCGAGCAGGCCGCCGCACTGCTCGACTGAGCCCCCTTGCCGTCATGAACCCCTACAGCTCGACCTCCGCCACCTCCTGGTCGCCGCTCAGCTCACCGGTCGGCCGGAAGCCCAGCCGGGCGTAGAACCCGGCCGGGCCGTCCGGGCCCGGGTGGTAGGTGACGGTGGCGCGGCTGCCGCCGCGGCGGCGGACCTCCGCGCAGACCTGCTCGACGGCGAAGCGGCCGTAGCCGCCGCGCTGCCGTCCGGCGTCGACCAGCAGGCGCCAGAGGCCGGAGCGGGGGCCCGCCCCGGGGCGGCCGGAGTCGAAGGTCACGTCGAAGAAGGCCATCACGAAACCGACCGGCCGGCCGTCGTCCAGGATCAGCCGGGGCCAGGCCATCTCCCCGTGCACGTACGCCTCGGCCAGTGACGTCGCCACCGGTGCGACCAGGCCCTCCTGGTCCGGTCGCACCCGCAGGGCGAGGGCGGCGTCGATGTTCTCGGGGGTGAGCGGGGCGAGGCTGAGCGCGCCTCGCGTCGCGGGCAGGTCGGACATGGCGGGCTGGTCGGGCAGCACAGGCGGCGCGGGCAGGTCGGACATGGCGGGCAGCCTAGGAGACCGGGCCGCCCGCCGTCCCCTGGTTTACCCGGGACGTCAGGCCCCGGCCGGGTAGTCGGCGCCGCGGCCGACGGCGGCCCAGGTGTCGGTCTCGGCGCGGGCGGCCTCCAGGTTGCCGAGGATCGCGTCGACGGCGGCGGAGCCGAGGACCAGCCGCAGCGGGGTCCGGTCGGCGGCCAGGGCGGTCAGGATCGCCTCGGCGGCCCTCGCCGGGTCGCCCGGCTGCTTGCCGTCGGAGTCCGGCAGACCGGTGCGGACCGGGCCGACCACCGGCTCGTAGGCCTCGATCGGGGTCGCGTGGGCGAGCGCGCCGCCGCCCGCGAAGCCGGTCCGGAACGCGCCCGGCTCGACGATCAGCACCTTGATCCCGAAGCCGGCCACCTCCTGGGCCAGCGCCTCGGAGAGCCCCTCCAGCGCGAACTTGGTGGCCGAGTAGGCGCCCACGCCGGGGAAGGAGAAGCGGCCGCCCATGCTGCTCATCTGCACCACGGCGCCGGTGCCCTGGGCCCGCATGTGCGGCAGCACGGCCCGGGTGAGCGCGGCCGGGCCGAAGAAGTGCAGCTCCATGAGGTCCCGCAGCTCGCGGTCGGTGTACTCCTCGACGGCTCCGATCAGGCCGCGCCCGGCGTTGTTCACCAGGACGTCGATCCGGCCGTGCCGCTGCACGGTCTCGGCGACCACGGCGGGGATCCGCTCCTGGTCGGTGACGTCCAGCCGGACGGGGACCAGCCGGCCCGGATGGGCGGCGGCGAGGTCCGCCAGCGCCTCCGGGCGGCGGGCGGCCGCGACGACGGTGTCACCGGCGGCCAGCGCGGCCTCGGCGATCGCCCGGCCGAAGCCGGAGTTGGCGCCGGTGATCAGCCAGACCTTGCCGTCGGCGTACTGCTCGGGGGTGCTGCTCATGATGGATCGGCTCCCGCAATCGTCTTGCACGGCAAACACGTTGACGATCATTTATGACATTCGCCGGCCCGGTCCGTCCAGGAGGGTTCGATACCGGACGACAAACGGCCCCCGACCGCGCGGAAGCGGTCGGGGGCCGTTCGGCAGGTGCCGGTCGGGCGGTCGTTACGGCAGGTTGCGGGCCATCACGATGCGCTGGACCTGGTTGGTGCCCTCGTAGATCTGGGTGATCTTCGCGTCC
>NZ_JBHXEG010000100.1:0-29509 GCF_042724935.1 Kitasatospora sp. NPDC127060 | reverse complement strand
CTCGGCGGCCCGTACGGCGTCTCCACCCGCACCTCCACCACCTCCTCCAGCAACGCGTACAACCCCGAACCACCGATCACACCCAGCTCGGCCCGGGGCTCATCCTGCGCGTTCTGACGCGGCGTCATGCTTCAGCACCTCTCCTCGGGAGTTCGATCCCGACCAATGTAGGAGCGGACGGGGACGGCCTCGACGAAGCGCGTCCTTACGGTTCCCGAACGCCGCCGCGCACGCGGCGTCGGCGGGCCCGGCGACGGACCCGGCGCAGCCGGAGCGCGAGCGCGACGCCGGACGCACCGAACAGCACGCCGGTGATGGCGAGCCAGCGGCCGAGGTAGACCCCCTCCGACAGCCCGGTGGCGCCCGGGTAGGGCGCGGAGAGGCCGAGGATCAGCGGGAACCAGACGAGCAGCAGCAGGCCGGACAGGAACACCGGGACGCGCAGGAAGTTGATCCAGTCCACCGCCGGGGCCCGTTCCGCGCGGTGGCGCAGCACCGACCGGGCCGAGAGGTCCGCGAGCGAGTAGAGCGGCAGCAGGATCAGGTCGTGGACGACGGCCGCGCCGATGAACCAGAGCACCACCGCCAACGGCCTTACGGCCACCAGGCGTTCGACCGCGTAGCCGGTCAGGGCGAGGGAGGCGAGGAGCGCCAGCAGGTGCAGCGGCCCGGCGCCGTACCAGCGGGCGAGGGCGCCTGGGTTCGGGGCGGTCACATGGCTCATCTCGGTCAGGTCCGGAAGGTGAGCCGGCCCACCCACTTGGTGTTGTTCACACCGGGGTTGGCCGGGACGATGATCCGGGCGGGGTAGCCGTGGTCGAGCGAGAGCTCGGCGCCGTTGACGTGCAGGGCGAGCAGTGAGCGCGGATCGCGGATCTGGTTGCCGCGCAGCGCCACGGAGCTGTAGGGGCCGGGCGGTTGGACGGACTCCACCAGCACGTCGGCCGCGTCGGGCAGCCCGGCCAGGGCGGCGAGGTCGGCGAGCCGCAGTCCGCTCCACCGCTGGTCCTCGGTGGACCAGCCCTCCACGCAGGCGATCGGCAGCCGGACCGAGCGCTGCGGCAGGGCGAGCAGCTGCTCACGGGAGAACACCAGCACCGGCCCGGCACCGTACAGTTCCAGCCGCCAGTCGGGCCCCACGCTCGCGGCCGAGATGCCGACGGCGGCGGCCGTCTTGTTGACCTGGAAGCCGTTCGGCCCGGTATCCCGGTCGCGGTTGTGCGGCGCCAGCAGCGCGGTGCCGCGCCACCGGCCGCCGATGCTCTGCCCCGCGGTGACCACCAGCAGGACCAGCGAGCCCGCGCCGACCAGCGCGAGCGCCCCGCGCCGGGCGATCGTCGGCGAGGCGGGTTCGGGCGCCACCAGGCCGTCCGCGTCCGGTGGTTCGGGTCGGGTGCCGGTCCGGCCGGTGCGCAGCTCCACGAGCAGCGAACGGGACCGCAGGGCGCGTCGCATCCGGCCGAACCTGAGGCCGACGTGGACGGCGAACGCGGCGATGAACACCCACGCCCCGTAGAAGTGCAGGGTGTAGAACGACCCCGGGAAGAGGTAGTGCAGTTGGATGTCGAGGATCCCGGTGGCGAACTCGAAGACGGCCCCGCCGACCAGCATCAGCAGGGACAGCCGCTCCAGTCCGTGGGCCGCGCTGCGCACCGGCGGCCACTCGAACAGCTTGGGGATCACCGACCAGAGCTTGGCCAGCAGCACCGGGACCAGGACGACGCCGAGGGTCACGTGCACGCCCTGGGTGAGCCGGTACAGCCAGGACGGGCTGGTGGGCCAGTCGAAGAGGTAGGAGCCCAGCACGCCCTTGTCCGGCGTCTGGTCGTTCAGCGGGCCGAGGCCGGGGTTGTAGGCGGCGTAGGACAGGGCGCCGGTGACGAAGAGCACGGGGATCCCGACCAGCAGCACCAGCCCGAACACCGAGGTCAGCCAGGGCCCGCGGATCGGGCTGCGCCAGAACCGGGGCCGGAACGGCCCGGGCGGCGCGGGCGGTACGGGCGGTACGGGCAGTCGGCCGAGGCGCTCCGCGAGCCCTTCCGCGAGCCCTGTTGCGAGCCCTTTCGCGCGCCCCGCCAGCCTGGTGCCGGCCGCCCGCACCCCGGTGAGCCACCGGGGCCGCTTCCGGGGCGCGCCGCCGTCACCGTCGTCGACGTCACCGCCGTCGCGTGCCGTGCCCACCGACCACCTCCAGCTGCCCGGGGATCCGCCGGGCGCGGCCCGCGCGGCAGGGAACGGGCGGGCGCCGGCGCTCCGTTCGGCGTCGGAGGGCCGGGCGGCCGCAGCCCGCCCGACAGCCAACCACCTGCGGGGACCAGCCCCGGCGGAGCCGCCCGGACGGGGCTGGAGCCTCACCCGTACGGCGGCACCCCGGCGGCACCCCGGTGCCGACCGGTCGTCCGTTCGGGCCCGGGTCGGGCCGGCCCGACCCGGGCCCGGGGTTCCGGGGCCGGCTTCGAGCGCCGCAGTTCGAATACCGGGTGGGGTATATTTGGTCGAGCCGGTCCATCCACCGGGGGGCTTTGAGAAGGGAGCGCGGCATGTGCCGCCGAATCGCCTGCCGTACCTGCGGGAAGCCGACCTACGCCGGGTGCGGGATGCACGTCGAACAGGTGCTGGCCGGGATCCCCGCCTCCCAGCGGTGCTCCTGCCCACCCGAGGAGCGGACCTCCGGCGGCTGGCTCGGGCGCCTGTTCCGGCGCCGCTGACATCCGGCGCCCCACCCCGAGGGGGCCGAGCCGTCCACCGGTGAGCGCCGGGCCCCGCTCGCGACCGAGGCCGGGTACGGGCCGAGGGCCGCGCCCCGGGCGAAGCCGCCCGAGACCCGGGGCGCGGTGGCCGCCCCGGGTCTCGGCGATCCGGTGCGGGCCGTCCGCGCACTGTCCGGCCCCGGTGGCCCTGCCCGTGAGCCGGTCGAGCCGCACGGTGTCAAGGCGGCGTTGACCAGGTGTCAAGGGTTCGTCAGGGCGGGGGCGGGAGCTTGTCGCGGGGATCGCGGGGGGGCTTTGATGGGGGGCATGCACCGCTCGACACGCCACCACGACCGCCCGCCGCATAGTCGGCCGCGGATCGTCGTCGCGGTCGCGGTCGCCACCGCCGTCCGGTAGCCCCCGGCTCCTTCCCGCCGGGCACCGGCGGCGTGCACGGGCCGGATTCCGTTCACCCGCGCCCGTGTCGTCCGACGCCGCCCGCCCCCGCCCCGTTCGGCTCCGAGGGCCGGGGCGGGCGAGCGTCACCTTCGCGCCACACTCCCTCTCGCACCGGCGGCCCCGGGGCGGGCGGTGCACCGCTGCCCCGTCCCCGCACCCCGCCGGCGCCTTTCCACCCTTGGATGGGTCATGTCCGACGCTGTTCTGTCCGCCCGTACCGCCCTCGTCACCGGCGCCTCCTCCGGCATCGGCTGGCAGACCGCCCGACTGCTCGCCGGGCACGGCGCGACCGTCCTGGTGCACGCCAGGACCACCGCCGAGGCGGCGGACGCCGTGGAGCGCCTGGTCGCGGCGGGCGCCCGCCGCGACCAACTGGTCGAACTGGCCGCCGACTTCAGCCGGCTGTCGGAGGTCGCGGTGCTGGCCGGCACCGTCGTCAAGCACTACCCGGCCCTGGACCTGCTGGTGAACAACGCCGCCGTGATGGCGCCCGAGCGCTGCACCCTCACCGACGACGGCAACGAGGTCTCGCTCCAGGTCAACTTCCTCGCCGCGCACCTGCTGGCCAGGCTGCTGCGGGCCCCGCTCTCGGCGGCCGGCGACGCCCGGATCGTCAACGTCTCCTCCTCCCTGCACCGCACCGCGTCCATGAACTGGTCGGACCCGCACCGGGTGAAGAAGTACTCCCGGGTCGCCGCGTACGCGCAGTCCCAGCTCGCCCTCACCATGGCGACCGCCGAGATGGCCCCGGCCGGCTCCGGAATCACCGCCGTCAGCCTCAACCCCGGCCTGTGCGACACCGCGCTGCTCCCGCTGTACGGGCGGGTCGGCGCACCCGCGGCCGAGGGCGCGGCGGCCGTGGTCCGGCTCTGCCTGCCGGACGTCGAGGTCGCCAACGGGGCCTACTACGACGGCGGCGTCACCGCGCCGACCGCGCAGGCCGCCCGGGAGGAGCGCTCGCAGAAGCGCCTGGCCAAGCTCGCCGACCAGCTGGTCGGCCGCGCGGCCTGAACCCCGCCCACCACCCGACGAGCACGAGGAACCGCACGATGTCCAAGCGCGCCCGCAAGAAGAAGGCCCGGCGGAAGAAGAAGGCCAACCACGGCCGCAAGGCCTGCCAGTAGCTCCGTGGACCCGCCCGGTGCCGCGTGCCACCGGCACCGGGTGCACCCCCGTTCGCGACGGCCGGCCGTCGCGAACGGGGGTTCCGGCCGTCGAGAACGTCACATCCGACCCGCCTTCTGCCGGGTCTCCCCGGCATGTCATCATCTGAAGACATCATCCGATGACATCGGCTGATGACATCCCTCGGTCACCTGTACCCGGGGTGCCCGGGGGCCGGCCACCCGCTCCCCGGTTCGGATTCTCGATCTGTGACAAGGGAGGGCGGCGTCCATGGAGACCGGAACGGGCCTGTCGACGCGACGTGAGCGGGCCCTGGTGCCCGTGCTGGTGTTCCTCAGCGCCGTGGTGGCGGTGATCAGCAGCCTCGGCGCCCCGATGATCCCGACCATCGCCACCGTCGACCACGTCTCGCTGGCCGAGGCCCAGTGGTCGCTGACCATCACCATGCTGGTCGGGGCCGTCGCCACCCCGGTGCTCGGACGCCTCGGCGACGGGCCGGACCGCCGTACGGTCACCCTGGTGGCCGCCGCCGTGGTGGTGCTCGGCAGCGTGCTGGCCGCGCTGCCGCTCGGGTTCTGGTGGCTGATCGCCGGACGGGCCCTGCAGGGCGTCGGGCTCGGCCTCACCCCGCTGGCCATCGCCACCGCGCGGGACGCCGTGCCGGCCGAGAAGTCCCGCTCGGCGGTCGCGCTGCTGTCGATCACCACCGTCGCCGGAGTCGGCCTGGGCTACCCGATCACCGGGCTGGTCTCCCAGTCCTTCGGCATCCACGCCGGATTCTGGTTCGGCGCCGTGATCAGCGGCCTGGCCCTGGTGCTCGCCGCCCTCGTCCTGCCCCGGCCCGCCCACCGCGAACGGCGCCCGCTGGACGTGCCCGGCACCGTGCTGCTCAGCCTCGCCCTGGTCGGACTGCTGTTGGTGCTCAGCGAGGGCGAGAGCTGGGGCTGGGCCGGCGGCCGGCTGTGGACGGTCGCGGCGCTGTCGCTGCTGCTGCTCGGCGGCTGGATCCGGCACGAGCTGCGCACCGCCCACCCGCTGGTCGACCTGCGCAGCCTCAGCAACCCCATCGTGCTGACCGCCGACGTGGCCGGCCTGGTCGGCGGCGTCGGGATGTACCTGCTGATCTCCCTGGTGATCCGCTACGTCCAGACCCCGACCAGCACCGGCTACGGCCTGGGCGCCTCGGTCGTGGTCGCCGGTCTGGTGCTGCTGCCCTTCTCGGCGGCCAGCCTGGCGTCCAGCAAGATGCTGCCGCTCCTCACCCGGCGCGCCTCCTCCGCGCTGGTCCTGCCGATCGGCTGCGCCGTCTCGCTCGCCTCGATGCTGTTCTTCCTGTTCGCCCGCGACCGGCTGTGGGAGCAGCTCGTCGTGATGGCGCTCGCCGGACTCGGGGTCGGCTGCACCTTCGCCGTGATGCCGGGGCTGATCGTCGCCGCGGTGCCCGCCCACGAGGTCGGCAGCGCCGTCAGCTTCAACCAGCTGCTGCGCACCATCGGCTACTCCACGGGCAGCGCGCTGTGCGGCGCCGTGCTCCAGGCGCACACCGCGCCGGGCCGAATGCTGCCCGCCGACAGCGGCTACCGGGACGCGGCGTTGATCGGCTGCGTGGTCTGGGTGGTGATCGGCGTGATTACGATCGTCCTGCCGCGCGTCAGTGCCGCGGCCGCCGCCCGGGGCAACGGTCTGCGGGTGGACGAGGAGCTGATGGTGGAAGAGAGCATCGCCGACGCCGTGGCCGGCGAGAGCGAGGTACCCGTGCTGCGGGCGGGGGCCGACCGGTGAGCGCGCCGGCCTCCCCGGTCGATGGGCCCGACCCCGTGCCGAGCGGCCCCGCACCGACCCCGTCCCCCCGGCGCCGGGACGCCGCCCGCAGCCGCGAGCTGCTGATCCGGGCAGCCCTGGAACTCTTCGCCGAACGCGGCTACGACCGCACCACCACCCGGGAGATCGGCGAACGGGCCGGCGTGGACCCGGCGCTGATCGCCCGCTACTTCGGCGGCAAGACCCAGCTCTACCTGGCCACCGTCCGACTCGAACTGGGCGACGAGGCGCCGGCCGACCTGCTGGAGGAGGAGCGGCTGCGCACCCTGCTGGTGCGGCTCGCCCAGCGCGGCCCCGGCCCCTCCTTCCAGGCCGCGGTGACCCCCGGCGACAACACCGAGGTGCAGCAGGCCTCCCGCACCTACCTCTACGAGCGGATGGTGCACCCGCTGCACGAGCGCTTCGCCGCCGAGGGGGTGGACCGCCCGCAGCTGCGCGCCGAACTGGCCACTGCGGCCTTCGCCGGGGTCATCCTGGCCCGCTCCAGCGGGGCCTTCGCCGAGCTCGCGGCGGCCGACCCGGAGGAGCTGTTGCCGCTGCTCCGGGAGCTGCTGGCCGCGAGCCGGCCGAGCTGACACCGGCCCCGGGCCCGGCGCATCAGGCGGTGGCCCCGCGCGCCGGAACGTCCGGGGCGCGGGGCCACCGCCTTTTGCCTACCGCGCCCAAGGTCGGGCGAACTCGTGCAGTGCCGCCACCACGGCCGGGGCGAGGGCGTGGTCGCCGACCGGCGTGCCGGCCGGGTGCAGGAAGTGGTCGACGCCGTCCAGGGTGCGCAGGCCCGGGCCGGTGGTGTGTGCCCCGGCCAGGGCGCCCAGCAGCGGGGGCACCGTCGCGCAGGGCACGTTGCCGTCGGCGGTGCCGCAGGTGACGGTGACCCTGGTCCCGGGGCGGACCGCCCGGGCGGCATCCGGCGGGTAGACCGCGTCGTCGCTACGGACGAAGCGGGCGTTGTTCGGGCCGAACAGCGCGTTCAGCAGCCCCGCGAGCGGCGGCAGCAGGGCGCTGGTGTCGGCCGGGCGGCCGGCGCGGAAGGCCGCGACGGCGGCCGACACGCCGGCCTTGTTCGCCCGCGCCGCCTCCTCGGTGACCTGCCCGGCCGCGACCGCCTGGTCGAGCTGGCCGTCGAGCTGGGCGGTCAGCAGGTCCAGCAGGCGCTGGTCCTGGGGGGCCAGCAGCGCGAGGCCGACCGGCGCCGGCCGGACCGTACGGGCGACCAGCAGGGCCTGCAGCCCGCCCTCGCTGTGGCCGACCACCAGCAGCTCGCGCCGGTCGGCCTCCGGCTGGTCCCGCAGGGTGGCGTAGGCCGCGGCCGCCTGGCGGGTGAAGGCGGGCAGGTCGAGCCGGCCGGGGTCGCCCTGGTAGGCGCCGGCGCCGGTGCGGCCGGTGAAGTACTTGTCGAAGCGCAGCGTCATCACGCCGTCCGCGCCGAGAGCGTCGGCGACCGCCCGCAGGGTGCCCGGGGTGAGCGCGGGCGGCTCGTCGCCGTTGCGGTCGGTCGGACCGCTGCAGGGCGGCGGGCAGCCGGTGCCCGGCCCGGTGGGCGGGGACGTGCAGGGTGCCGTAGGCGGTGGTGCCGTCCGCGGTGAAGCTGATCTCGCGGTCCGCCGCGGGCACCGTCGCCGCCGGTTCGGCCGCGCTCGCGACGGGCGCGGCCAGGCCGGTCGCGAGCGCGGCGAGCAGGACGGCGGTCGCCGAGGTGCGCCAACGCATGTTCTCCCCCTGGAAGTTGGTCTGCTGGCTTGCCGCTCCCAGGCTACGACCGGGCCGCCCCCGCGCCCGGACCGCCCCCCACGACGTCGGCCTCGTGACGCCGACCCCGTGACGTCGGCTCAGCGGCCTTGACCTCAAGCCGACTTGAGGGCCTAGCGTCGACCGCATGATCTTCACCGACACGGAACGCCGCTACCTCACCGCCCAGCCGCTGGCCCGGCTGGCCACCACCGGACCCGACGGCGGCCCGCAGGTCCGCCCGGTCGGCTTCCGGCTCAATGACGACGGCACCATCGACATCGGCGGGCCCGACATGGCCCGCAGCCGGAAGTACCTCAACGCCCAGGCCCGTCCGGAGGTCTCCGTCCTGGTCGACGACCTGGCCCCGGCCGACGACCCCGTCGCGGCCGGCTGGGGCCGGGGCGTCGAGATCAGGGGCCGGGCCGAGGTACTCGCCGTCGACGTACCACCGGTGGCACCCGGCCGCTTCAGCCATGACATCGTCCGGGTCCACCCCCGCCGGGTCATCACCTGGAACCTGGAGGCGCTCGGAAGCGCCGCCCGTATCGTCGGGTGACGGCGTCAGAGCTCGAACGTCAGAGCTTGAACATCGCGGTGTACGGATGGGTGACGCGTTCCTGGCGTGACCCGAAGTCGACGAGCACCGCGATGTCGCCGTCCCCCTCGACGCCGATGACCCGGCCGAGGCCGAACCCGTCATGGGTGACCCGGTCCCCGACGGCGAAGTGCTTGCGCGGCGCCTCGGTACGGGGCTTGAAGGGGCTGGTGGGCAGGGGGCGACGTCCTGCTGAGAATTTCGTCATTTCATTCAGTATGCGCCGGGAAGCCCTGGCCGCGGACCTTTTCGGCGGCGCGAGTTCGATTTTCCGGAGAATTTCCGTCCTCCCGGCCGGGCCGGCGCCGCCGCATCGCCTCGCTCCCGGGCCCAAGCACCCTGCCCCCGAGGTGAGTTCAGACCCCGCTCCGACCGGTGCGGCCGACCGTCCGGGAGCCCGGCGGAAAACCGCGCGCGGGACGACCCTCCGAAGCGGGGCGCGGCCTGCTACAGTCGACCTAGTTGCAGTAGTGGTTCCCATGAACTTTGTGTGCGCCTGCTGATGTTCTGCAGGCGCATTTTTTGTTCCCCGGCTCTTCCCCGGGGTGGGCGCTCCATGCGGTGACTCGGTGTGCACACCGTGCGCGCCTCGGACAGTCCCTTGAAGGAGATTTTTTAATGGCTAATGGCACCGTGAAGTGGTTCAACTCGGAGAAGGGCTTCGGCTTCATCGAGCAGGAGGGTGGCGGCCCGGACGTCTTCGCCCACTACTCGAACATCAACGCCAACGGCTTCCGCGAGCTGCTTGAGGGCCAGAAGGTCGAGTTCGACGTCACGCAGGGCCAGAAGGGCCCGCAGGCCGAGAACATCCGCCCGCTGTAGTTCATCCGCCACGGCACCCCCTGGCAGTGAGGGGCCCGCACCGCGCACGCGCTCGGTGCGGGCCTCTTCGTTTTCGCGCCACGGCGCCCTGAACGGAAGGTTCCCGCATGACCCGCTCCGGTCACTCCTCGTACCGAGAGGCAGACTTTCGGTCCACCACGGGGGCCCGCTCCGGCGGCAGCTCCTCCCACGGAGACCGGCCGGTCCGCGGCCGCCGCCCCCACGGGCGCGGCGCCGCTCAGGAACCCACCGCGCAGGGCGAGTTCGCCACCCCGGTGAACACCACCCCGGCCCTTCCGGCCGTCGAGTCCTTCGGCGAGCTGGACCTGCCGGAGGCACTGCTCTCGGTGCTGACCCAGCAGGGCGTCACGGCACCGTTCCCCATCCAGGCCGCCACACTGCCGAACTCGCTGGCCGGCCGCGACGTCCTCGGCCGGGGCCGGACCGGCTCCGGCAAGACCATCGCGTACGGCCTGGCCACCCTGGCCCGCACCGCCGGGCGCCGGGCCGAGCCGGGCTGCCCGCTGGCCCTGGTGCTGGTCCCCACCCGCGAGCTCGCGCAGCAGGTCACCGAGGCCCTCACCCCCTACGCCCGCGCCGTACGCCTGCGGATGGCGACCGTGGTCGGCGGGACCTCGATCAGCCGCCAGGCCTGGTTGCTGAACCGGGGGGCGGAGGTCGTGGTGGCCACCCCGGGACGGCTCAAGGACCTGGTCCTGCGCGGCGACTGCCGACTGGACCAGGTCGGCATCACCGTGCTGGACGAGGCCGACCAGATGGCCGACATGGGCTTCCTGCCGCAGGTCACCGACCTCCTGGAGCAGGTCGACGGGGCCGGCCAGACGATGCTGTTCTCCGCCACGCTGGACCGCGGCGTCGAGGGCCTGGTGCGGCGCTTCCTCAAGGACCCGGTCACCCATTCGGTGGACCCGGCCGCGGGAGCGGTCGGCACCATGGAGCACCACGTGCTGCACGTGCGCAACATCGACAAGAGCGCCACGATCGCCCACATCGCGTCCCGCGACGGCCGGGTGATCATGTTCACCGAGACCAAGCAGAGCGCGGACCGTCTGGTGGAGGAACTGCTCGCGAACGGCGTCAAGGCCGCGGCGCTGCACGGCGGCAAGCTCCAGCCGCAGCGCACCCGCACCCTGGAGCAGTTCCGCACCGGCCAGGTCACCGCGCTGATCGCCACCAACGTCGCCGCCCGGGGCATCCACGTCGACGGTCTGGACCTGGTCGTCAACCTGGACCCCCCGGGCGACCACAAGGACTACCTGCACCGGGGCGGGCGCACGGCCCGGGCCGGTGAGTCCGGCACCGTCGTCACGTTGGTGCTGCCCAGCCAGCGCCGCGGGATGGCCCGCATGATGAGCACCGTCGGCATCACCCCGGTCACCACCATGGTCAGCTCCGGTGACGAGGACCTGGCCCGCATCACCGGCGCCCGGGTGCCCACCGGTGTGCCCGTCACCGTCCCCGACCCCGTGGTCGAGCGGCCGCGCCGCGGCCCGGCGACGGGTCGCGGGCACCATGGCGCGCCCCGGCGCGCCGCTCACGCCACGCGCGCGCCCCGCACGCCTCGCGCCGAGTAGCGGCGTCCGGTCCCCAGGCCGGGTCGGCGGTCGGCCGCCGATCCGCCGCGGGACCTCGCAGGACGCGCCCCCGGTAGGACCGTGTAACGCCTTGGAAGGCCCGAGCCAAGTAGAGATGTAAGGCAGTGCTCGTCGTTCCAAGGAGTCACCCGTGTCAGCGGAGCACCAAACAGCACCACCCTCGCGCGACCCGGCGGCGTTCGCCGTGTTCTACCAGCAACAGTTCGACACCGTGCTCGGATTCGTCACCCGGCGCACCTCCAGCGCGCATCTGGCGGCCGATCTGACGGCCGACATCTTCCTGACGGCACTGGAGCAGGCCGACGGTTACGACGCCCGCCGCGGCACGCCCGTCGCCTGGCTGTACGGGATCTCCCGCAACGTCGTGGCCGCGCACTTCCGCGGCAGCGTGCGGGAACGCAACGCGGTGGCCAGGATCGCCGGCCAGCGGATGCTGGACGATCAGGACGTGTCCGCGATCGAGGAACGCATCGACGCGGCGCAGGAGGTCCGCGCGCTGGCCGGACGGCACGCCGCCCTGTCCGAGCCGCTGCGCGCGGTGCTGGACCTGGTGAGCGTCGACGGGCTGACCGTCCGTGACGCGGCCAAGGCACTGGGCATCACCGCGGCCACCGCCCGGGTGCGACTGCACCGGGCCCGCAAGGCACTGCAGAAGGTCGCCCCGGCCACCGACACCGCCAGCGCGTCCGTGAACACCCTCCTGGAGGCCGCCTCGTGAACACGCCCCTGCACTTCCGGCAGCAGCTCGGTGCCGAACTCACCGCCCGGGCCGCGAACCTCCCGACCGCGGGCACCAGGGCCCCGGCCCGCCCGCGCCACACCCGCAGGCTGGTGGCGACCGGCTTCGGGCTCGCCGCCGCGGTCACGGCGGTCGTCCTGCTGCCGCACGACGGCACCGGCCCCGCCACCCCCGCCACCCCCGCGGCGCCCGCACCGCAGACCGGTCCCGCCACCGCCCCGAGCACCGGTGGCAGCCCGGCCGCGGTACAGCTCACCACCGCCTCCTACACGGTGACCCCCAACAAGGACGGCACTGTCTCCGTCCAGCTGATGGGCGCCGAGTGGTCCGGGCTCCAGGGCGCCCTGCGCTCGGTGGGCGTACCCGCACTGGTCATGACGCCCTCGGCCTCCTGCCACACCCCGGTGACCACCGACAGCAGCCGGCTGGACGCGGTGATGTCGCTGGACCCGAAGAACGGCCGCATCGCGATCCTGCACCCGGGCGCGATCCCGCCCGGTGAGAGCCTGCTGGTACTCAACACCGCTCCCCAGGGCTCGCTCCACCCGGGCACCGTCGGCAGCATGGACATCACGCTCACCAAGGAGACGCCGGGCTGCTTCCCGCTCTCCCAGACCAACGTGGTCGGCGTGGGCTGATCCGTCCGACGGCCCACCCGTGACATCGCACGGCTCCCGGCCAGCGGCACCACCGCGGCCGGGAGCCGTGCGGTGTCACCGCAGCGCGGGCGGGCACGACCGGGTCAGGACTTCGGCCTGCTTCCGGTCTGCTCGGACCGCCCGGCAGGGCACGCCCGCAACCGCTGCGCCGTGGCCTGGAGGACGGTCCGGTTCGACCGGGAGGAGCTGTGGCGCCTAGTCGTCCTGACGAACACGGCCTCGGCCCGGCCCACGACGCGAGGCCGTCGCCACCCACCAGCGGCGGACGGCCCGCCCCGGCGCCCGTCATCCTCAGGACGACGTGGTACGAGGTGCCGTGGCCCCCGCCGATGGTTTCGCGGGGACGGACGGGAGCCGGGTCAGCACATCGGTTGCGACCCGGGTCAGCACGCTGTAACGGACCACGCTCAGCGGCCCCAGGCCACCGAGCGCCGCGATCACCTCGTCCGTCGCGTCCCTCCGGTCCCCGGCGCCGGTCCGTAGTGGCGAGACCAGTCCGATGGTCGCGGCCGATGCGATCCGCTCCGGCGACAGGACGTGCAGGCCCGTGTACGTGACGACGGGGACCGCACCGGTCGACGGGACCTCCGCGTCACCGTCGGAGACCAGCAGCAGGTCGCTGGAGCGTGCCACGGCCAGCAGCGCGTGCCGCCGGTCCGACGCGCGGTAGCACCACTGGTCGGGGTGCTGCCCCCGCAGGAGCGGGAACCGGACACGCAACACCGTGAGGATCCGCGCGACGTCCTCGACCGCAGCGCACGGGTACTGGACGAAGGAGAGCCGCTCCGGGTCGGCCGCCAGGAACGCGCGGGCGGCGTCGACGTCACGCACCCGGGCGAGCCCGGTGAAGGCCGCGCCCAGGTGACCGGAGCCGCCGGTCGGCCCGAGCATGACGACCGCGTCCCCCCGTGCCTGGTACTGGCGGACCGCGGCCGCCGTGGCGACCGCCCGCGGGCACCGGTTTCGTTCGGACTCCCGGTCCGGACCGGTCCGGTCCGTGGGCTGGCCCGGGACGACCGGTGGCGAACCACAGGCGGGCGGTGAATCGCAGACGACGAGCCGTCTCGTCCGCAACGTGGCCGACCAGACCCGGACGGCCTCCGCCGCCAGAGCCGCCCGGTGCGCCGGCGCCACCACCGCGATTCCCACGACGCGTCCGTCCAGATCGACGTAGGTCGTGGTGAACAACCGCCCGCCCCGTCCGGTGGGCGGCAGCTTGTCCGTGGGGCTCCCGCAGCTCGGATCCCGGTCCCGTAGCCACCGCGCGACGAGCGGAGCCGCCGGACAGTCCACCGGTCCGCGCGCCGGATGGAGGTACGTCGACAAAACGGTGACGGGCTCACCGGAGCCCATGGCCACGTCCAGTTGCTCGGTCAACCGGGTTCGGTTCACACTGACTCCTTCGTCAGGTCGAGGCGAGGGGGTCCGGCACGTTCCGCGCCCGGTACCGGAGCGCCGGTGCGGGCGGCGTGCGGCGCGCCGGCGCAGTGGCGCCTCCAGTCGTGAACGGCTGTCCGGCGAGGAACCGGCGCTCACGACCGCCCCGCCCGGTCGGCGGCTGCGGGTCCGTTGCCCGGCTTCGAGCACATCGGATCGGCGCCCGGCGATGGACGGGACGAGCGTTCGCAGCGTCGGCCGTGATCCAGGCCGCGCGGCACTGTCGGCCGTGGACACGGTGACCGACAGCCAAGTCGCCCTGCCGGCAGAGCAGGGCGGCATCCTGTTGTTCCATCCCCCCACTGTGGGCACGCGGCGCCGCCGGAACCAACATCTCGGCCCTCCCGGGTGAATCCGGAATACGCATCGCGAAATCCACCTTCCGCACATGTCGCCGACAGTGCGTCAGCCCGGTGGCCGGGAGGTCACGCGCGAAACGTCGGCCGCCGCCGCCTTCTTCCGCCCGTCGGGCCTTCCGCTCCCCTGCGGGACCCGCCGTTCCGCCCCTGGTGGAGGTGCCGCGCTGCCGTCATCCCGGACCGCGCGGATTCACACCCATGGACTACACGTTCCGGACAATCCCATCACGGCGGGCGCAGCGAATGCGAGTGTCTGCCCTGCGCACGGACGCTCCTCGGAGCGGTGACCTCCGGCGCCCGCAACGCCCCTACCCCCGAGAAGGACGCCCACCACCGATGACCGCACGCGCGGAGTTCAGCACCACCGATCCGGACGAGGCCCTGGCCCGCCTGACGGAGCTCTACAACGCCCGCAGCATCCTCCCCACGCTCGGCAGCCGCTTCGGCCTCTCCATGGCCAGGACGGTGGTCGCGGACATCACCCTGCTCAGAGCCAGGTGGACAGGCTCCTTCACCCTCGAGGCCGACCCCTTCAGCCGCTTCCTGATCAGCGCCACCGCGACGGGGGCCTACCACATCACCTGCTCGTCCGCGTCCGGCGAGCAGGTCATCGCACCCGGTGCCCTCAACCTGATCACCGACACCGAGACGCCGCTCACGCTCCGCGTCCGAAAGCGGGCCCTCGCCTGCGCCATCGACGTCCGGCCCGAGGTTCTGCACCGGCACGCCGAACGACTCCTCGACACCGATCTGCGCGGCGCCTGGCGCCCGCGCACGCCCACGCTGTCGGGCGGACCCGCCAGTTCCCTGGCGCGCCTGATCATCGCGACCGCCGACGACGCCAACGGTCCTTCGCCGCTGGCCGCCCACCCCCTCCTACAACCCCTGCTCGCCGAGAGCCTCCTCACCGCGCTGCTCCTGGCCACGGACCACCCCTGGCGCGAACGGCTCGACCGTCCGGTCGGGGTTCCGCGCCCCCGCGCCATTCAGGCGGCGACCGACGCCCTCCGTGCCGACCCCGCGCGCCCGTGGAGCACCTCCGAGCTCGCCGACGAGGTCCGCCTGTCCCCCCGGGCCCTACAGCAGGGCTTCCGCACCCACTGCGGCACCACGCCCACCGCCTACCTGCGCCGCGTCCGACTGGCCCGCGCCCACCAGGACCTCCAGGCCGCCGACCCCGACCTGTGCACGGTCGAACTCGTCGCACGGCGCTGGGGCTTCCAGCACACGGCACGCTTCGCCACCTACTACCGCGAGCAGTTCGGCACCCTTCCGCACACCACCCTGCGCACACGGCGCGCTCACGGGACGCCGGAGCCGGCCGAACCGGTGAGCGGGCGGCCCGCCTACGGCTGCGACTCATAGCCGACGCAGCGCGGCGGCCCGTTGGAGCAGGTGGTCGGCAGTGGGCCGGCGCCGGAACGGGAGCAGGAGCCGGCGCATCCGCACCGTCGCCGCCTGGGCGCGCCACGAACTCAGCAGTGGGTAGACATCGAGGAACTCGTGCCAGGTCTCGCAGGCGGCGTCAAGACGCCCGGCCGCGAGTTGACGCTCGGCCAGCTTGCCGAGCACCAGGGCACGGGAGCGGGCTTCGCTCCGGGGGCGGCCGGCGGCGGAGGTCTTCAGGTGCCTGATCGCGCCCGCGAGGTCGCCGAACTCGGCCTGGACCATGGCTCGCTGGTGGTCCCACGAGGCGCGGTGGTAGTCGCCGACGGGCGGTGCCGGCCCCTCGATGTCCGACAGCAGGTCGTACGCGTCGCGCACGTGGCGCAGGGCCGCCTCCCGGTCCCCGGTGGCAGCCTCGGCGAGTGCCAGCTGCCCCAGCACGGAGGCACGCAACCGGGCGGCGGCCGGATTGACGCGCAGGTCCACGGCGGCCCGGGCGAGGCGCAGGCTCTCCTGCGGATGGTTGAGCTCGTAGGCCTGGGCGGCCATCGCCCGCAGGATCATCACCCGCGCGGCCACGTCGCCTGCCTGGTGGGCCAGGTCCAGCCCCAACCGGTAGTAGTGCCCGGCCAGACCGTTGAGCCCGTCGTCCAGGTGCATGAAGGCGCACAGATAGCTCAGCCTGGAGGCGGCGGCCAACGTCGCCGTACGCCTCACCGGCGGAGCGGGAGCGGACACCATGGCGGCCACGGGGGTGGACAGGAACGCGGCGAGCGCGGTGCGCGCGTACCCTCCGCCTTTCAGGCGGTCCACGACCGAGAAGACCGGGAGCAGCATGGTGAGGACCTCAGGAGCGGCCTCGACCCGGCCGCCGTCGATCTGGAGGATCAGCCCGGCCTGCCCCCCGGCGTCGCCGAACGGCAGGGGAACCGGACCGGCCGGGTCCCCGGAGGCGGGTTCCTGGTAGACGATCAACTCGTCGTTCCGGTCGGGCCGCCGGGATGCCGCCGCCAGGCCCGCGAGCAGCGCGCGCACGTCCGTGGGCGGCTCCTGCGCGCGCCTGCCGCCGAATCCCGCGTCGACCAGGGAGATCCGGCGCCCCAGCCTGCGACTCAGCGCGGCACAGACCAGGTGGGCCACCGGACCGCGGGGTGAGGCTCCGACGAGCCACTGGTGCACCGAGGCGCGCTGGTAGGCCAGGTCGTGCACGCCGGACTCCGCCCCGATCCGGTTGACCGCGCGCGCCAGTTGCGCCCCCGTCCACTGGGCCTCCTGGAGCAGTTCCCGGAGCCGGACGTTCGGTGCACGGTCGGGGACCACGTCGCACGCACCTCCTCGTCGACCCGTGCGAGCCGGGTCGCGCACCACACCTGCGCCGTCTTCCCAACTCCGCACGGTGACCGTCAGATTACTCCCTCCTCCGGCGAAGTGCCTTGGAATTCCCGAAAATTGACGGGCCGGGAGTCTTGACAGGCCGGGCCGCACGAGATCTGCCCCAGCCGCTCCGTCGCCCCCACCATCGAGAGCGGCGGGCGCGCCGTGACGCACGCCTTCGGCAGGAGGTGACACCGCGATGTCCAGCAGACCGGGTGGTACGCCCGCGGGCAGTTCCACCGTCCACATGTTCCCCGGCCAGGGGGACTTCAGCCTGAGACCGCTGCTGCGGGCCCTCCCCGCGGCATCGCTGACGCGTGCGCTGGCCGAGGTCTTCGCGGAGGCCGACGTGGTGGCCGCCGAGTTCGGCGTTGCTCCCATCGGCCCACGGCTGCTCGGCGACCGGCCGCCGACCACCCTGGCGCTGACCGAGGAACCTCCCGGGACAATCCAACTCGCTCTGTTCGGAGTCTCCTTGGCAATCCATCGGGCGTTGGAGTCCGACGGGTTCGGGGCCGACCGACTGCTCGCCGTGAGCTTCGGGGAACTCCCCGCGCTGACCGCCGCGGAGTGCTGCTCGGTCGCCGACGGCGCCCGGCTGGCCTGCCGGCTCGGACAGTTGCTGACCCACCACGGGGGCGGTATGACACTGCTGGACGCGGGGCCCCCGCAGGCCCGCCGACTGCTCGGACTCGCCGGACCGGACGCGGCCTCGGTCGTACTGGCGTGCGTCAATCACGGCGGGGAGACGGTGGTCTCCGGCCCGCTCCCCGGACTCTCCGCCGTGGAGGCCCTGGCCGCCGAGCGGGGCATCCGGGCGCAGCGACTGCGCCTGCCGTTCATGAGCCACCACCCCGGCCTCGCCCGCGAGGCCGGGGTCTTCGCCCACTTCGCGCGGCGGCTGCGACTGTCCGCACCCCGCAGACAGGTGTTCTCCGTGGTCGCGGGCCGGACCTACGACGCGGACAGCGACCTCCCCCGGGCGCTGTCGGCCTGCCTGGTCAGGCCGTTCTCGCTGCCCGCAGTCGTCGGTGCGGGCCTGGCCCGCGGTTCGCTCGCCGTCGAGGCCGGGACCGGCGGCACGCTGGCGAACGCCGTACGGAGGATCGACCCCGACCGACAGACGCTCGCTCCGTTCCCGGACGGCCTGTGGCAGGCGGCCGGACGGCCCCCGGCGCCTCCGTCGGCACCTGGCCCACTGACCACCGGCGGCCCACCGACCGGAACGACCCGAGCGCGGCCCGCGCCGTGCGAGCCCGTTCCGACGTCCGCGAGGAGAGAACCATGAGCGCCGTTCGTCGAGCCCCCGTCATGGACCTCCTGACGCGCCTGTCGCTCCTGTTGCCGCCGGACCGGGCGGCCGGGGTCGCCCGGCTGCTGACGGACGACCGCTCCCGACGCCCGTCGTCGGCGGTGCGGGACACCGGTGCGCACCAGCGCCTGGCCCGACTGGCGGCCCAACTCCCCCCCGCGGCAGACGTGGTGGCCGATGCCGAGCTGCTGGCGGCGCTCGGTGAGGCGACCGCGCTGGCCGACCCGTCGCTGTACCAGACGTTCCTGTCGCACTACATCCTGTGCGTCGGCTCGATCACCCTGCTCGGCGGCGCTGCCGAGGACCTGGCCGACGGGCTCGCACACGCCCGCACCAAGGGCTCGTTCATGGTCACCGAGATCGGCGACGCGGCCAGCCACCTGCGGATCCGCACGGAGGCCCGGTTCGATCCCCGGCGCCGCACGTTCGCCCTGTGCACACCGGACGACCGGGCGGCCAAGTTCTCCTCCGTCGCGGCGACGGGCCTGCCCCAGCAAGCCGTGGTCTGCGCACGCCTGCTGACGGCCGACGGGGACGGCGGCGTGTTCTCCTTCCTGACCGACATCACCGGGGCCGACGGCCGGACCGTACCGGGCGTTTCCGTCTCCGGCCCGGTCGCGATCGACGCACTGCCCCTGCCGTACGGGTTCGTCAGGTTCGAGAGTGTGGACATCCCCTACGACCGCTGGCTGGCGGACGGGGCGTCGATCGATGCCGCCGGTGTGTTGCACGACCCCCGGGGCGGCTCGGATGCCCGCCTCCAGCGGACCCTGGGGTGCGGACAGGCCCTGTGGGCCACGCTGCCGTCCGCGATGGCCGGCCTGGCCGGACGCAGCGCGGCGATGGCCTGGCGGTTCAGCGCGAACCGGCGCAGCCACGGCCGCCTGGCCCCCGGCCGGCCGGTGCTGGACTACAGCACCCAGCGGCATGCCGTCATCGGAGCCCTGGCCTCGGCATTCACCTTGCGGTGCGGCGCACGAACGGCGCTGTCCGAATGGGAGGCCCTGCGCGACCGGGAACAGCCCGACGGGCCGGGCGGCGCGATGACCTTCGCCCCCTGGGCGGCCGTCGACCGGGCCCTGGCGCTGCGCAAGGTGTTCAGCACACGCGCCGTCGCCACGATGATCGACTCCCTGCAACACCGTTGCGGCGTCTCGGGGTTCTTCGCGGACAACCGGCTCTCCGACTATCTGGGACTGGCCCGGGCCTTCGACAACGCGGGCGGCGACAACACCCTGATCCTCCTGGACACGGGCCGCGCCCTGGCCGAGGAGTACGCAGGTTCCGGCCGACGGCGCCACGCCTCCCCGGCCGACCTGCCCGCGCCCACGGACACCGGCTGGTGGCCGACCGTCGTCGCCGCGCTGCAGGATCGGCTGGCCTGCGACCTGGCACTCTCCTGGTCGCTGCGCCACCGGGCCGGGCTGCGCGACCTCGAACTCTGGAACCCCCTGCTGGAGGACGCCCTCCAGACGGGTGAGGTCCACGCCTGCCGGCTCGCGGCCGACGCCGCGTCGGCCTCCGTGACCGGCGGTGCCCCCTCGTGGGCGGTTCCCGGTGCGGCCGACCTCGCCGCGCTCGACGGACTGTGCCAGGCCCGCCGACTGTCCGGCCCGCTACTGGCGTCGGGGGTCCTCACCCCCGCCGACGTGCGCAGCCTTCCGGAGGCCGTGGACACCTTGTGCGACCGGCTCTCGCCGACGCTCGCGGACATCGCGGCGGCCCTCGATCCGGGTGCTCCGATCGCCCGTGGCGGCCTGGACGAGGGTGACTACGCGGCCGGGCTGCTGGCCCGTCCCCGTGCCGACGGCTCCGTCCGACTGGGGCGGACACCGTGAATCGGCTCCTTCCGTCGAACCAGGAGGACCCCGTGAGTCCCACCAGCACGACTCCCACCCCCGTGATCGGCGTCCTGGGCATGGGCACCCACCTGCCGACCCGGGTCCGTGGCAACGACGAGGTCGGCCCGCTCGCCGGAGTCTCGGCCGAGTGGATCACCGAGCGCACCGGTGTGCTGAGACGGCACGTCGCGGCACCCGACGAGGCCGCCTCCGACCTGGCGACGGTCGCCGTGCTGTCCGCCTGCGAGGCGGCCGGCATCCGCCCGGAGCAGCTCGACCTCCTCGTCCTGGCGACCTCGACCCCCGACGAACTGGGGCCGGCCACCGCCTGCCGCGTCCAGGCGCTGGCCGGAGCCGTGAACGCGGTCGCGCTCGACGTCAGCGCGGCCTGCTCCGGCTGGCTGTTCGCCGCCAAGGTCGCCCACGGCTGGCTGTCCACGACCCCCGGCAGCCGGTACGCGGCGGTGGTCGGCGTCGAGGCGTACTCGAAGTTCGTCGACCCCACCCACCGGGGCACCGCCGTGCTCTTCGCCGACGGCGCCGCGGGGGCCGTCCTCGGCCCAGTGGCCGACGGGGGCTTCCACGGCTTCCGCCTCGGCTCCGACGGACGGGGCGCCCACCACGTGCTGATTCCCGGGGGCGGCAGCCGCATCCCCGCCGACACGGCGAGCCTGGAAGCCGGTCTGCACCACATCCACATGGACGGGCGCGTCGTTCGGGACTTCATCGCCGATGTCTTCCCCCGGTTGGTCGACCAGTGCCTCACGGACAACGGCCTGGCCCTCCAGGACCTCGACGCGGTCATCACGCACCAGCCCAATCCGCTGCTGCTGCGGACCATCGCCGACCGGATCGGCATCCCCTCCGGCCGACTCCACATCACCGGAGACCGCACGGGCAACATCGGCGCGGCGTCCGCCCCTTTCGCCCTGGCCGACGCGGCTGCCCAAGGCCTCCTGCACACCGGTGCACGCGTCCTGCTGTGCGTCTTCGGCGCCGGCCTGACCTGGGGCAGCGCCCTGCTCACCTGGACCGGCGCACCCTGTCACCACGCACCCCGGGCCGGTTCCCCGGCACCGCACAGTCCTGACCACCACCAGTGACCGGAGGTACTCCCATGACGATCTCTGACCACTTCCGGCTCGACGGCCGCCGCGCGCTGGTGACCGGTGCATCCCGCGGCATCGGCCGGGCCGTGGCCGTCGCGCTCGCCCAGGCCGGTGCGCGGCTCGCCCTCTCGGCCCGTACCGAGCCCGCCCTCAAGGACACCGCCGAGCTGGTGGCCCACCACGGCCACACCCCCGTGCTGGTGCCCGGTGACCTCGCCGACAGCGCGCAGGCAGCCGTGGTCGACCGGGCCGCCGAGGCCCTGGGCGGCCTGGACGTCGTCGTCCACAACGCGGGGATCCTGCCCACCCGGCCCGACGGCAGCACGCTCCTGGCCCCGCTGCAGCACCTCCCGCAACCGGTCTGGGACCACGTGGTCGCGGTCAACCTGAACGCCACCGCCGCGATCAGCCGCCACGCCCACGCCCACCTGGCCCGGTCCGACAGCGCGAGCCTCGTCCTGACGTCCTCCGTGGCCGGCCTCGTGGGCACGCCCATGATGGAGGCCTACGCGGCGACCAAGGCGGCCCAGGTCTCGCTCGCCCGCAGCCTCGCCGTCGGGTGGGCCCGCTCCGGCATCCGGGTCAACGCCCTGTGCCCCGGCTGGGTCCGCACCGACATGACGGCCGCGGTCCACTCCGACCCCGGACTCACCGCCTGGCTACTGGCCCACGTCCCCCTGGGACGGTGGGCCGAGCCCGAGGAGGTCGCCTGCGCCGCGCTGTTCCTGGCCTCCCCCGCCTCGTCCTTCCTGACCGGGCAGGCGCTCGTGCTGGACGGTGGCCTCTCGGTGCCCGACGGGGGTCTGGCGGGCATCCCCAAGCCGCCCTCACCGTTCGCCGCGACATGACCGCCCCGTCTGCCCGCCGCCGCGGCCGCACCGCGGTGATCGCCGGTCTCGGTGTCTGTCTCCCGCCGCGAGTGCTGACCAACGCACAGGTCATCGGCCGAGGCGGCCTGGACACCACCGACGCCTGGATCACCAGCCGGACCGGCATCCATCGGCGCCACCTGGCCGGACCCGGCACGAGCGCCGGTGACCTGGCGACGGCTGCGGCCCTCGCCGCGATCGACGCCACCGCCGGGCGGGAACGGCCGGACCTGCTGGTCCTGGCCACCACGACGCCCGACCGCCCCTGCCCGGCCACCGCACCGGAGGTCGCCCACCGCCTCGACCTCGGACCGATCCCGGCGTTCGACCTCGCGGCGGTCTGTTCCGGGTTCCTCTACGCACTGACCACGGCGAGCGCCCTGCTGCGCAGTGGTACCTGCCGGACGCCCCTGGTGGTCGCCGCCGAGAAGTACTCGGCGATCGTCGACCCGCTGGACCGCGACACCGCACCCTTGTTCGGCGACGCCGCCGCCGCAGTCGTCCTGCGGTCCGGACACACCACCGAGCCCGGGGCGGTGCTGGACACCGACTGGGGCAGCGACGGGGGCGGAAGCACCCTCATCACCGTCGCCGCGGGCGGTTCCCGGCGGCCGGACACCACGGACCTCGGCCGCGACGACCGGTACTTCCGCATGCGCGGACGCGAGGTCTACGCCCACGCCGTGCGCCGCATGACCGCCTCCTCCGGGGCCGTCCTCACCGCGTCCGGCTGGCAGCCGCACGAAGTCCGGGCCTTCATCGGCCACCAGGCCAACCAGCGCATCCTGGACGCCGTCGCCGACCGCGTCGGCATCCCCCCGCAGCACCGTTTCGGCAACATCCGCGACGTCGGCAACACCGCGGGCGCCTCGGTCCCGCTCGCCCTCGCCGACGCGGTCCTCCGGGGCGTACGTCCCCCGGGCGCGCCGACCCTGCTCACGGCTTTCGGCGGTGGCCTCACCTGGGCGTCCGCGACGCTGCTCTGGCCCGATGCACCCGTACGCACGGCCCCACCACAATCCCGCACCCCACTCAACGACCACGAGGAGGTCTGCACACCGTGAACGCCGTCCGCACGCACCTGATCACCCTGCTCACCGAGAAGTTCGACACACCGCCCGAGGCCATCACGGACAGCACCCCGCTGCAGGACCTCGACCTCGACTCGCTCGCCCGGGTCGAACTGGTCGTCAGCCTCCAGGACCACTGGGGGGTCGCGCTGGACGACGACCTCGACTCCGCCGCCGACGTGACCGTGGCGCACCTGGTCGACCGGATCGGCGACCTCCTGTCCGGGGCCGCCGGGCAACCGGGAGCGGCCGAATGAGCGGACCGTACCCGCCGCTGGCCGTCACCGGCATCGGCCTGGTCACCCCGGCCGGATGCGGGGCCGAGCGGACCTGGCGGGGCGTCCTCGACGGACGCCCCGCCGCGGCGCCCGACCCCGAGCTCGCCGGACTGCCCGTGGTCCTGTCCTGCCGCGTGCCAGGCGACCAAGCGGTGCTCGGCGGCGGCCGACAGCCCTGGCGCCTGGACCGGGCCACCCATCTCGCCCTCGCCGCCGCGCGCGAGGCCGTCGACGACGCCGGCCTCGAACCCGCGCGGTGGGACCCCTCGCGGGTCGCCGTCGTCCTCGGCTCCGCGGCCGGCGGGGTGGGCAGCTACGAGCGGGCCGTCGAACGGCTGCTCACCCGCGGCTCCTCCGCCGTCTCCGCACTCGCGCTTCCGGCGTTCCTGCCCAACATGGCGGCCGGACAGATCGCCATGGACCTGCACGTGACCGGACCGGTGATGCACACCGCCACCGCGTGCGCCTCCGGCGCGACGGCCGTCCACACCGCGGCACTCCTGCTCCGGGCGGGAGCCTGCGACATCGCCCTGGCCGGCGGTGCCGACGCCATGGTCACACCGGTTTGCGTGGCCGGCTTCGCCCGCATGAGGGCCCTTTCCCGCAACCCCGACCCGGTCTGCGCCTCCCGCCCCTTCGACGCCTCCCGCGACGGGTTCGTCATCGGCGAAGGCGCCGGTTTCCTCGTCCTGGAGCGCCGTGCCGACGCCGACGCGCGCCTCGCGACGCCGAGGGCCCTGCTCGTCGGCACCGGGACCGCCGCGGACGCGCACCACCCCGTCGCGCCGCACCCCGACGCCCTCGGCCTGGAGGTGGCCGCCCGGCTCGCCCTGGCCGAGGCCGGCGTCGGCCTCGACGACGTCGACCACGTCAACGCGCACGGCACCGGCACTCCACTCAACGACAGCGCCGAGGCCCGTCTGATCGACCGCTTGTTCAGCCGACGCCCGCCCACCGTCACCTCCGCCAAGGGCGTGCTCGGCCACACCATGGGTGCGGCCGGAGCCATCGAGGCAGCCCTGACCGTGCTCACGGCTCAGCACCAACTCGTCCCCCCGACCGCCGGATTCACCGAACCGGACGAGGAGACCCGTCGGATCGACCTCGTCCACGACGGCCCTCGCCGACAGCCGATACGCCTCGCACTCAGCACCTCGGCCGGCTTCGGGGGCCACAACACCGTCCTGGCCTTCTCACCGGTGCTGACTCCCCGCCCGACCGCCCGGTGACCTGGCTCCGGATGCCCTCGTGGAGCAGGCACGCCTCCGGAGTCGCCGCTGCGAGACCATCGGAACCGAGGACGAGCCGGAGCGGTCAACCACGGGTGCGGGCGAGGTGACCCTCACGGCGGAACCCACACTCGCGCCTCCTCGAAACCGCCGCCGACTGACGAGGCCCCGAAGTCCTAAGGGATGTCCCGCAGTCGATCTCCGGGCTCAGCGTCGGTGGGGTAGTTGAGCGCCGGCGTCCACCCCTCGGACCAGGTGGTCTACGGGAGGGCGTTCTTGCCATGATCGCGTGGTGAACGATGAACAGCGCATACACCCCTCGAAGGTGGCCGACGACCGTGTGTCGCTCACCTCGTTCCTCGACTACCAGCGGGCTACCCTGGCCATGAAGTGCGCGGGTCTGACCAGTGAACAGCTGAAGCAGAAGGCGATCCCGACCTCAGGACTCACGCTCCTGGGCCTGGTGCGCCACGCGGCTTCTGTCGAGCGGAGCTGGTTCCGCTGGATCATGAACTCCGAGGATGTCAAGACTCCTTGGCCCGGCGAGGTCGAGGGCACGTTCGCTGAGTTCAACGTCGAGGACGCCGACGTTGACGAGGCGTTCGGAGTCTGGCGCGAGGAGTGCGTTCGTGCCCGCGCCGTCGCTTCCTCCTTCGATTCCCTCGATGACACCGTCAGCTTCCGCGACGAGGCCATTTCGCTCCGCTACGTCCTCACTCACATGATCGAGGAGTACGCGCGTCACAACGGCCATGCAGACCTCCTGCGCGAAGCGATCGATGGAGCCGTCGGCGAGTAGAGGGAGGGGAGAGCGTTTCGGGCCGACGGGCAACACGAGATGACCGCATCATGGTTGCGGTGATCACTGCGTCGGAGTCCTCCTAATCCGTTGTTAACGGGCAGCCGCGAGAGGCATGGATCTTGCGGGGCTGTTCGAGTGGCCAGCGTACGCCGCAGTGACGGCGGGGCGGGCGCCGAGCGGATGCCTTCCGGATTCCGGGCACTGATGCCTACATCAAGATCGGAACCCTCGGCGCCTCCCCGGCCGCCACGGTGATCGTCGCGGCCACATATTGTGCCGAACACACGCCTTCCAAGGGCCTGCCCCCGATGCCTCTTTACAGAGCGGCGGCGTTCGGCACCCCTCCAGCACGACACAGCCCATGCAGGTGGTGGCGCTCTCGCAGACGCCGAGCGGACGTCCGAAATCGTCCAGGGACTTGATCCCTGTATCCAGAGCGGTGCCGCTCGGCGTCCGCGAGGCCGCCACCAACGTCAACACCGAACGCTTCACCACTCGTTGGTGTTGGTGGCGCGAGCCCGCCGCACGGTGACTTCTCCAACGTCGCGAGCTGTCCGAGCTCCCGAGATAGACCGAGGCCCGTGGGGTGCGCTGGTGCCACGAACGGCTACTGAGGTGGCGGACCGGCCTTCGCACCGAGTCCTGAGATTAGGTCGCCGCGTGGCCCGCATGCGCTCGTGACCAGCGCAAATACCCGCGCCCTGGGGAGGGACAACTTGATCTACTGCGGCATCGACTGAGCCGAACGGACACACGACGTCGCCCTGGTCGACGACACCGGCCAGCTCCTGGCCAAACGGCACATCACCGACGACGCGGCCGGCTACAAACTGCTGCTGGACCTGCTCGCCGAGTACGGCGACACCGAGCAGACCCCGATCCCGGTCGTGATCGAGACCTCCCGCGGCCTGCTGGTGGCAGTCCTGCGAACCGGCAGGCGGAAGGTGTTCGCGATCAACCCGATGGCCGCCGCCCGCTACCGCGACCGGCACAGCGTCTCCCGCAAGAAGTCCGACCCCGGCGACGCTCTCGTGCTCGCGAACATCCTGCGCACCGACATGCACGCCCACCGGCCCCTACCTGACGACAGCGACCTGGCCCGCGCCATCGCGGTCCTCGCCCGCGCCCAGCAGGACGCGACCTGGAACCGCCAGCAGATCGCCAACCAGCTCCGCTCCCTGCTCCGCGAGTACTACCCGGCTGCCCTGGCCGCCTTCGAACCGTGGAAGAACGGCCTGTGCCGACCGGAGGCCCACGAACTCCTGAAGGCGGCGCCGACCCCGGCACGGGCCGCGCACCTCACCCACGCACAGCTGCAGGCCGCGCTGAAGCACGCCGGCCGCAAGCGCGGCATCGAGGCCGCGGCCGACCGGCTCCGCGAAGTGTTCCGCGCCGACTTCGCCCACCAGCCCCCGCTGGTCGAGGACGCGCTCGGCAAGCAGATGCTCGCCGTCCTGGGCCAGCTGGAGGCCGCGTCGAAGGCCGCCGACGACCTCGCCCAAGCGGTGGACGAAGCCTTCCCCCAGCACCCGGACGCGGAAGTCATCCTCAGCTTTCCCGGTTTCGGCAACCAGCTCGGCGCGCGGGTCCTCGCCGAACTCGGCGACGACCGCAACCGCTTCGCCGACGCCCGCGGCCTCAAGGCATACGCCGGCGCCTCGCCCGTCACCCGGGCGTCCGGAAAGAAGTCCAGCATCACCCGACGGTGGGTGAAGAACGACCGCCTGACCACGCCGGCTACCTCTGGGCGTTCTCTGCCATCACCGCCTCGCCCGGCGCCAAGGCACACTACTGGCACGCCGCCGCCCAGCGAAACCTCTTCAACCGCATGATCGGACAGCTCTACCACTGCCTCCGACGCAACAAGGCCTATGACGAAGCCGTGGCCTTCCCAGAAGGATTCGCCGCGCAAGCAGCAGCGGCCTGATGCGTCGGAGTCGGCTACCGGACGACACGGATGTCTGGCAGTGCCAAGACGTCCATACCTTCCTGGACCAAAACTCGCTGCGCGAGCTCGCGCGCATTGGTCCACCCTGGATCGCTGTCCAGTGCCGCCGTTGCCCACCGGTTCGGGGATTCGTCGAGGGTCATCCGCTCGAAGATCGAATCAATCGCCCGCAGGTCAGGCAGCGCGTCATGGCTGAGGAGTCCGCCCTCCACAAGGTCCTCGGCCATGCGAAAAGCGTGATCGAAGTCAAGGGCGATCTCGTCCGTCACAACACCATGCTTCTTCAGCCAGGCAGCCTGACTCGGCGCAGGTGCTGCCACGACAGTGAGTGCCTCCATCAGCAGGCGACGGTGCCACGAAGCTTCAGCAGTCTCCACATCTAGATCATCCCACTCGCCCACTCGGCAGCAGCCCTGTTTGTTCGACCCCACTCAGCAACGAACTTGACGCGCTGTCCGCCTGAGGTGTCTGGACAGCCCCGTTCACCGGGCTGAGCCCGCACGACTTCCGCAAGCCGATGACACTGCCCCGCCAAGAGGGCGCTGACACCGTGCGGCAGGGCCGGCCCTGGAGTCTGCCGTTGGAGGACGGGGTTCTGCTGGTCGCGGCCTCCTGGCGGACCAACCTGACGCTACGGCAGCTCGCGCCGCTGTTCGGCGTGTCCAAGTCGGCGGCCGACCGCATCATCGACCACGTTGGCCCCCTGCTCGCGCTCAAGCCCCGGCGACGGTTCCGCAAGGACACCGTGCTGATCGTCGACGGCACCCTCGTCCCCACCCGCAACCACACCATCGCGGAGAAGTCGAAGAACTACAGGTACTCCACCAACCATCAGGTCCTCGTCGACGCCCACACCCGACCGCGAGCGGAAATAGGATCGCCACGAGTGGAGTTGGTGAGGGGAGTTTGCCGTTTCAGGAGGGGTCATGCGAGCGATTCAGATGTCCGAAGTGGGCGGTCCCGAGGTGCTGCGGCTGGTCGATATCGATCAACCGGCGCCGGGCCCGGGCCAAGCGGTCGTGGAGGTCGCCGCATCCGGGGTCAACTTCCTCGACGTCTACCACCGCGAAGGCCGCTACAGCCTCCCGCTGCCCTTCACCCCGGGTGCTGAGGGCGCCGGCACGGTCGTCGAAGTCGGACCCGGCGTCGCTGACGTCGCAGTCGGGGACCGGGTCGGTTGGGTGGAGATTCCCGGCACGTACGCCGAGCGGGCCGTCGTGGACTCCTCCCGACTGGTGCCGCTGCCCGACGATATCGGCTTCGAGACAGCCGCCGCCGCGCTCCTCCAAGGCATGACCGCGCACTATCTCGTCAAGGACGCCTACCCGGTCCAGGGGGGCGACACGGTGCTCGTGCACGCGGCCGCCGGCGGCATGGGGCTGCTTCTGACCCAGCTCATCACCCATCTCGGCGGGAGGGTGATCGGCACGACGTCGACCACGGCGAAGGCCGAGCTGGCGAAGCGCGCCGGGGCCGCTGAGGTGATCCTCTACTCCGCGGTCGACGACCTCGCAACCGAGGTGAGGCGGCTCAACGGCGGTCAGGGACTGCCGGTTGTCTTCGACGGCGTCGGCGCGCACACCTTCGATGCGAGCCTCGCCAGCCTGCGAGCCCGCGGCCATCTCGTGCTCTTCGGCGCGGCGAGTGGTGCCGTGCCGCCGTTCGATCCGATTCGGCTCGCCCACGGCGGTTCGCTGACCCTGATCCGGCCCAGCCTCGGGGACTTCATCGCCGATCGGTCCGAACTGCTCCGACGGGCCGCCGATGTGTTCGAGTGGGTGCGCTCCAAGGCGCTTGAGGTCACCGTAACGGGCCGCTACGCACTGTCCGAGGCCGCCCAGGCCCACAGCGATCTGGAGGCTCGGCGTACCACCGGCAAGCTGCTCGTCGTACCCGGTGCGGCCGCCATTGGACGCCGGGAGGAGACGCGCAGCTGATCGTGGGTGACGAGGTCGGGGATCTTGGAGACTGAGATGTCGAGGGCGAGGACGCCGAGCGGGGTGCCGGCCGGGCGGGCGACGATGAGCTGGGCGACCGGCGGCGGTGGCGTGACATGCTTGGAGACCTCGTAGCGGCCCTTCGTCAGGAGCCACAGGCGGCGCCGAGCCGCAGGAGCGCTGCCCCCGTTACTCGCCCGCCCCGGCGCCCCCGGCCAGTGCCCGCTGTCGGTGTTCGCGGGGTGAGAGCCCGTAGGCGGCGCGGAAGGCGCGGCTGAAGTCGTCGGCGCGGGGCAGGCCC
>NZ_JBHXEG010000099.1:3887-29798 GCF_042724935.1 Kitasatospora sp. NPDC127060 | reverse complement strand
CTCACCTCCGTCACCAGCCCCGGGAAAGACCTCGGACAGGTCGCCGTCGAACAGGTCATGGCGAGGATCACCGCCACCGCCGCCGGCCACGAACCCGAGGACCAGCTCCACCTCATGGCACCGGAACTGATCATCCGCGAAAGCACCGCCCCGGCCCCGCACCACACCTGACAGCCGCTCTCGCCCCCGGCGCCCGGGGGGTACGGGGCCTCGTCGCGCGCTGAACACCGAGGGGGGGGGGGGGGCCCCCGGGGCCGCCCCACCCCCGACTGGTAACTATCCAGGTCGGCGCACATTTCCCCGGGGCTTGAGGGGGATGCCGGGGAGATCGGGGGCGGGGAGGCGGTCGCCGGGGTAGCCCTGGACCTCGCCGAAGCGGGTGGGGTTCGCGGAGCTCATCCATTCCTCGCGGGCTCGGGTGATGTCTTCGTGAGAGCGCCCGATGAAGTTCCACCACATACCACATGATTTGCGTTTCTTCCCAGGCCAGAGGTGTGGCGGACCATCTGCGCTCAGCAAATCGTCAGCATCGGACGATGGAGACCGCAGACGATGGCACCGAGGACCCTGGCCCGCGGCATGGGCACCTTCTTCAAGACCTGCGAGCACCCGCAGGTGCGGTGGTCGAAATGCCCGCACACCTACGTGATCCGGTTCCGCAACGCCTCCGGGCGGCAGACCGAGGAGTCCGGCTTCGCCACCCAGGACAAGGCGATCGACCGGCTCACCGAGATCTACCGGGCGAAGCGCGAGAACCCCTGGGGCCAGAGCAAGGCCGAGCGCAACCGCAAGTACGGCGCGATGAACGTGGGTGCCTACACCGAAGAGTGGAAGGCCGGCCAGCGCGCGCTCGCCCCAGCGTCGCTGCGGCACCTCGACTCCCTGCTGGAGCACCATCTCTACCCGGCGTTCCACAGCCGCCGGATGGCCACCTTCGACCACAAGGTCGTCGACGCCTCCATCCAGACCATGGAGCGTAACGGCGTCGGCCTGGCCACCCAGGCCAACGCCTTCGACAAGCTCAAGTCGTTCCGCGCTTTCGACCCCAGCGAGGTCCGCCCCGCCTTCCTAGGCGGCATCATCATCGAGCAGGCCACCGAACTCGCCACCCCCGTCTCCATCATCGGCGGGATCTAGACGAGGAGTTCCGAAGTCAGTTGGCTTTGCTGCTTCTGCTTCGGATATGCAGGAAGGGTGTCCAGCGTTCGGGTTGTGACGACCGAAGAGCTGGACACCCTTCTGACCGGACTCTACGTGCAGATCGATGATTATCTGCCCCGAACGCGTTGGCTGGGCCGCCCGCCGCGGCTGACGGGCTCGAAACTGGTGTGCCTGGCCGTGGCCCAGGTGCTGGTGGGCTTTCACTCCGAGGATCGCTGGATCCGCATCGCCCGTGCCCACCTGCGTGGCATGTTCTCCTACCTGGCCGAACGACCCGGCTGCGACAAGCACTTGCACGCTGCCCGGGACAGCCGCGCTCTCTGACGGGGAGGGGAAGGGTCGTGCGAAGCACCAGCTGTGTACGGCGCGCACAAGGAAGTAGCCGCCGGTCGTCGCCTCCAGGTTCCACTTCTGGTGGCCGCCGTCCTGGAACGGCCACTGGATGACGGTGGTGCCGTCGTCCTTCTTCTCGCCGTTGACGGACACGGCCTTGTCGCTGTGCCGGGCGATCAGCGCGGCGGTGAACACGGCAGTCATCGAAACCACACTCCTCATGAAGGGCGCTGCTCAAGTCGGCAGGCCCTGACGTACTGGCCTTCCTGAACCTGTCATCGACACCGCCGAAAGAAGGGACGGGTCTGCATCAAACCGCCCGTTGGAATGAACCTGCCCACCGAGGGCATGACAGCGGGTCAGCCCTCCCGATTGGGCTCACCAACTGCCCTCACCCCCACGCCACACGGCGGCACCTGCGCTCCCACTTCCGGCTGGCGGCGAGCGGTCACACCTGGCTGCGGGAGGGGACCTGCGACCGGGCTCCGTGCGGCAGGCGGCAGTCGTCGACATCGCCGAGTGCCCGGTCGGCGCCTTCGCGCCACATCTTTCCCAGCTTGCCTGCCAAGGGGCGCCCCGGAATCACCATGTGCGCAGAAGCGTTTTAGCGGTCCATCCGGCGTGCGACTTCCGCCGCGTAGTCGGGGCGCGTGTTGCCAGCCTCCTGGGACCAGTCCGGGGCGGTGCGCAGGTTGATCCCGAGCAGGTCGCTGAGGACGGAGGCGGGACGTTCGGCGGCCGGGTCCAGCAGGGCGGTGGAGCGCCCGGCGCGGGTCTTGATGCCCAGCTCGTACAGCCTCGCCGCCTGGCGCTGGGCGCTGATCGGGTGCCCGGCGCGCACGCCGGGGAACAGCCACGGGTGGTCGTCGTTGTGGCCGAGGGCCCCGAAGCCGCGGCGGGTGCGGACCAGCTCGCGGACAGGTCGGCCAGCGGCTGGGGGATCTCCAGCGGCTTGGTACCCAGTTGTAGGTGGAGAGCCGTGCCATGGTTGTGGAGGTGGCCGGTGGTCAGGTGGGTGATCCGGCTGACACTCTGGCCGTAGAGCAGGACCACGCAGCCGGCCACGCGGTCACCCGTCGCCACGGTGGTGTCGTGCAGCAGGCGTCTGCTGATGCTCCACCGCAGCTGTGCGTCGGCAAGTACGTCCTGGCCGCGGCTGCTTCGGCGCCCGGGAACTTCCAGCGGGCGACAGTGGCCGCGGTGGGCAGACCAGATGAGGAAGTTGCGGACCAGAAGGCGGCCTGCCTGGTCGGAGGTGAGCCACCGGTCGATGTCGGCCTGGGTGCAGGCGGCCAGGCTGGTGCCGTGCGCGCGCAGCCAGGCCAGCAGGCGAATCGCGGCCCTGACATCCCCTCGCGCGGTCTGGAACTGGCCGTACGTCAGCGGCCGGCCCCGGGCGCGGCGCCGGAGCTTGTTCAGGTGGAACCAGGTCGCGAAGCTCCGGATGACGGCCCGCTCGTCCTGGTCGCCGATGGCAGCGACGGTCTCGGGCAGCCACCGCTCGAAGGCGGCCAGGTGCTCATCGCGGCTCGGCAGGACGCCGTGGGCACTCAGTGCGGCGCGCGGGTGGCTGACTGCCTTGGGCGGCTGCATGGTGTCGAGCACGGCGTGGGTGAGTGGCCCGGTGCTCTCGCACAGCCGCGCCACCAGCTCGCGGCTGCTGGGGCGCTTGAGCCATAGCAGGAGCGAGGACGGCGGGCCGGCGGTCAGCGCCGCGGCGATCGGCTCGTGGTGCGGGTGGACCTCGCCGTCCGGCCCGGCGAGCAGGGTGCGCAGTTGGTGCCGAGCAGCGCAGGCGGGGCACAGGCCGTGGTGGTGGAGGCGCTCCAGGTTTCCGCATTCCGTGCAGTGCCGGAAGGAGAGAGGGGCCTCAAGGTAGCAGACCTTGCACAGCAGTCGGCCGCCAGTGGTTCGGGCGTGGACGGGACGGACGGTGCCGCAAGCCGAGCACGGCTCGCGGCGGCTGCAGGTGTTGCACAGCGGCCCGCCGTCGGCGGCGCGCCCGTGGATGGTGCGGTAGACGCCGCACCGTGAGCATGCGGTGCGGTTGCCCATCCGGGTGCAGTTCGCGCAGCGCGGGGCGTCGGTGTCGGCGTAGTGGCAGGGCTTGCTCACCCGGCAGACGGAGCACACCGCGACAGGGGGTGCCTCTATGTCCTTCGTCAAGGCTGCGCGGGTCATGCGGGCACGGTTTCGGGGGTGCGGGTCTCGTAGAGGGTGCCGTTGCGGAGCATGGCGAACAGGACGCTGATGCGTTGCCGGGCGAGGCGGAGGAGGGCCTGGGTGTCATGGGCGACCCGACATCCGCACCTGGTGGAGTGGACACAACGCGCCGACTCGCTGCCTTGACGGGCATGGCGGTGGCTGGGGCCGGATTGACGGTGCTCCAGTCAGGCGCCGGGTGGATTCCCGGCGGAAACGGTGTGGACGCGAAAGGGCCGCGCGTCATCGGGAGCAGGTCAGGCCTGGGGGAACGGCGGTAACCCCTCTGTTCAGTACAATGAGGCTGATACTGCAGAGGATGCATTGAGGCATCAATGTGTCAACAGGGGCATGGGGAGTTGGCTCGGCGATGCGTACCGACGCGATGGAGGTCCTGGATTCGGCGATCCCGGTCCTGGCCAAGGACCGGGCAGCGTCCATGCAGGTCATCGCTAAACGGGCGGGTATCAGTCGGGCGACCCTGGTCCGCCTGTTCCCCACCCGGCAGCACCTGGTGCAGGCCATGGCCGCCAAGATCCTCGACGACTGTGACCGGGCCTTGTCTCGCGCCGGGGCCGACACCGCCCCCTTGCAGCAGGTGCTCGCCGCCCTGGTGGCCGAGTACCCGCCGTTCGCCCAGTTGTGGAACCTCGTCTACGTCGAACCCGATGTCCTCGGCGTACCCGAGGCCAGTGCCCGGGCCGACGCGATCTTCGACCGGACCGTCAAGTTCTTCAAGCGCGGTCAGAAGGCCGGGCTGCTGCGTAATGACATGCCGGCCACCTGGCTGGCCTCGACCTTCTGCGGTCTGGCCGAGACCGCGTGGGAGCTGACCCTCGAAGGCGACATGGGTCCCCGCCAGGCTCCGGACTTCATCACGGCGATCCTCCTCCACGGTGCGGCCGCCTGACCGCTCCCGGGGTCCGAAGCGAGCGGTGCCCCCGATCCTCGAGTGCCAGGCGGCCGCGCCGTACACGGCGTCGAGGAACCACGCAGCGCTCACCGCCGAGGGCGGCGTCCGCGGCGCGCCGACTGAACCGAGCGACGTGGGAGCATGCCCCCCATGCACCAACCCTCCGACGAGCAGTCCGAGCCGCCGCACGTCGCCGGACATCCGCAATCGTCCCTCTCTGAGGCGCTGCCGAGCCTGCCGGTCCGACTGCCGAAGGCCGTCGTCGCCCTCACCCCGACCGTCATCCTCCTACTGGTGTTCGTTCCGCTGGCCCTGACCAACGGCGACAACCTCGGCCCCAGCCGCTCCACCACGCTCAACGCGACCCTGATCGCCATCGGCTCGCTCGCCCTCGCCTTCCGTCGGCGGGCCCCTGTGGCGGTGGCCGTGCTCACTCTGTTGAGCGGTACGCTGCCGCTCGCCATCGCCCTCTACGAACTGGCCGCCCGCCGTGGCACCACCCGAACCCTGGCCGTGCTCGCTGTCCTCGCCGAGATCCGACTGCTGATTCCCATCGACCTCTCCGACTTGACCACGCTCTCCGCCGTCGCCGGCATCGTCGAGGACCCGCTCGTCTACGGCGTCGTCCCGCTCGCCCTCGGCGTGGCCGCCCACCAGCGCACCCGCGCCGTCGGCGTCCTCCTCGAACGCAACCGCCTGCTGGAAGAGACCCGCCAGTACGCCGAGGAGCGCGCCGCCGCCACTGAACGCGCCCGCCTCGCACGGGAGATGCACGATGTCGTCTCCAACCGGGTTTCCCTCATCACCCTGCACGCTGGCGCCGCCCAGGTCGCCCAGGCCGACGATCCGGACGCCGTGCGCCAGACCCTCGGTCTCATCCGTACCCTCGGCCTCCAGGCACTCGCCGAACTGCGCGGCCTGCTCGGCGTCCTCACCCCAGGCCCTGACCAGGTTCCCTCGCTGCGCGGCCTGCCTGCCCTGGTCGGTGAATCCCGGCAGGCGGGCCTCAACGTCGACCTCGTTCTCACCGGGCCACCCCCCGAGCAGCCCACACCCGGCCCCGCCGTCCAGTACGCCGCCTACCGGATCGTCCAGGAGGCACTCACCAACGCCCACAAGCACGCCCCGGACGCCGAGGTGACCGTCACTGTCGAAACCAGCCGGGACGACCTGCACATCGTCGTGGTCAACGCGCCCGGTGGCACCGGCTGCGAACCCGAACTGCCCTCCGGCGGCCACGGTCTCGACGGCATGCGCACTCGCGCCGACGACCTCGGCGGCTCCTTCGGCGCTGGCCCCACCCCCGACGGTGGCTTCGCCGTCCACGCCCGCCTTCCGCTGGCCGGCCCGGAGGCGTGACATCGAGGTCGCCACCGCCGATCCGATCCTCCTCGGCGGCGGAATAGCGACCGTCGGCTACAGCCGCCTGCGCGAACCCACCAGTCGTCCTTCAATGCCTCTGTTGACACACTGCTGTTTCAAAGTATCCTCTGTTGCGTCGGCCTCGCTCCACAGCGAGGCGGGTTGCGGCTGGTCGGCGTCCCACGTGGCGTACGCCGGTGGGCCGGCGATCCCATGCCCGCCACAGTGAAGGGGAGGCCGTCCCCGACCAGACGGGTGCCCTCTTCGAAGCCTGCGTGGCTTCCTCGCACGAGCGGGCCGCCGAACGCGACGGAGCGTTCGGCGACACCCTCGTATCGGCCCGTGTCAGAAAGCAGATCGGTCAACAGTCATGACGATGCATCGCCGGCACTTCCTGCGGAGCGTAGGCCTGGGACTGCCCAGCCTCGCCGTTCTCGCCTCCCTCTCCGCCTGTGGCGACAACGGGGACGACGGCGACGGCGCGGGCGGCGCCGATGGGAACGGGACGCCGGGCCCGTCCGGGCGCAAGAAGGTGATCGTCGTCGGGGCGGGGATCAGCGGCCTGGGCGCTGCCCGGTACCTGGCCGACAAGGGGCACGACGTGTCGGTGCTCGAAGCGCGCGACCGTATCGGCGGGCGGATCTGGACCAGTGAGAAGTGGTCCGGCACGCCGCTCGATCTCGGCGCGTCGTGGATCCACGGCATCGACGGCAACCCGATCACTGATCTGGCTAAGAAGGCTGGCGCGAAGACCGCGGTGACCGACCTCGAAAGCGTCACCGACTACCTCGCGAGCGGCCAGGAGATCGAGGGTGCCCAGGCCCAGGCGCTCGAACGCTGGCGGAAGGCCACGGCTAACGCGCTGTTGTCCTTTCAGAAGAAGGACGACGACGACGCCTCGGTCCGCAGCGTCGTCCAGAACGCGCTGGGCTGGTCGAAGCTCTCGGACAGCGACAAGGCCCTGGTCTCCTACGCGCTGAACGACTACGAGCACGAGTACTCGGGCAGCGTCGACCAGATGTCGGCGCTGTACTTCGACGACGACGCCAAGATCAAGGGCAAGGACGTCCTGTTCCCGGGCGGCTACGGGGCCATCACCGACTACCTGGCCAAGGGACTTTCGGTGCGGACCGGGCAGGTCGTCAAGCAGATCGACTGGGCCTCCGGCGGCGTGACGGTCACCACTGACAAGGGCGCCTTCCAGGCCGACCACGTCGTGGTCACGCTGCCGCTGGGCGTCCTGCAGAGCGGGTCGGTCAAGTTCGGCCCAGGCCTGCCGAAGGACAAGACCACTGCCATCGGCAAGCTCGGCACGGGTGTCCTCAACAAGTGTTACCTGCGCTTCCCCAAGGTGTTCTGGGCGGACACCGACTGGCTGGAGTACGTGCCGGACCTGAACAAGTACGGACAGTGGGCCCAGTGGATCAACGTCGCCCGCCCCACCGGCCAGCCGGTGCTGCTCGGCTTCAACGCCGCCGACTTCGGCCGCACCATCGAGAGCTGGAGCGACACCCAGATCGTCGACAGCGCCATGAGCACCCTGAAGACCGTCTACGGCGGCAACATCCCCCAGCCGACGGACTACCAGATCACCCGCTGGGCCTCCGACCCGTACGCGTGTGGCTCGTACTCGTTCACCAAGCTCGGCGCCACGTCCGAGATGCGCAACCAGCTGGCGGCCGCCGTGGACGGCCGGGTGCACTTCGCGGGCGAGGCGACGGACCGCAAGGACTACGCCACCGTCCACGGCGCCTACCGGTCGGGCCTGCGCGCGGCCAAGGAGATCGCCGGCTGACACAGCCGGCCGACCGAGTGACGGAACGCTGATCGTTCCCCGTCGTGTGGGCGGCGGGAAAACAATCCGGCTGCCGTCCACCAGGACCCCGCCGGGCGGCCCGTGGCGCCCGCGGGACGGCGGCCCCCGTCGGTGCGTACCCCCGAACGCGCCGGCGGGGGCGTGCGGCGCGGCACCCCGCAACCCGAACACGCCCTCGTGACCGGCCGCGACACCTTGCGCGACTGGTCGAACGGGCCCGCCCCGGGCAGTGATCGCTACCGCATCTGATCCGGTGCGATTCCGGACGCCGACGGGTATCTGGGCGTCGGCGCTGCCGCCCGTGCCACCGCGTCCCCGTCCCCACCGCATGACCTGCTGGAGTACATTCATGACCGCGCAGCCCTTCGGCGTCCTGTCTTCCTCGGCCTTCGAGGCACTGACTCCGGACGACCCCGGCGAGGTCGGCGGGTACCGGCTGCGTGCGCGGCTCGGCGCGGGCGGCATGGGCCGCGTGTACCTCGCGTACACCCCCGGCGGTCGCCCGGTCGCCCTCAAGGTGGTCCGGCCCGAACTCGCCGAGGACCCCGAGTTCCGCCACCGCTTCGCCCAGGAAGTCGCCAGCGCCCGCCGCATCCACAGCCTCTACACCGCCCAGGTGGTCGACGCCGGCACCGACGACCCCTCCCCCTGGCTGGCCACCACCTTCGTGCCCGGCCCTTCCCTCCAGCAGGCCGTCCAACGCCATGGCCCGCTGCCCGAACGCACCGTCCTGCTGCTGCTCGCCGGTGTCGCCGAAGCCCTGCAGGCGATCCACGCCGCAGGCGTCGTCCACCGCGATCTCAAGCCCGGCAACGTCCTGGTGGCCGCCGACGGCCCGCGCGTCATCGACTTCGGCATCGCCCGCGCCGCCGACGCGAGCCCGCTCACCGGCACCGGCCTGCGCATCGGTTCACCCGGCTTCATGGCCCCCGAGCAGGCCCTCGGACAGCCCGCCACCCCGGCCACCGACGTCTTCGCCCTGGGCGCCCTGATCGCTTTCATCGGCTCCGGCGTGTCCCCCTTCGGGGACGGGCCCGAGCCCACCGCGCTCTACCGGGCGGTCCACGAGGAGCCGGACCTCTCCCGCCTGCCGCACGGACTGCACGAGCTGGTCCGATACTGCCTGGCCAAGAACCCCGAGGACCGGCCCGGCACAGCCTGGTTGATCGAGGCCGTCCGCAGCCATCCCGCGACCAGCGGTGAACTGCGCTTCTCCGAAGGCTGGTTGCCCCCGAAGGTCAGCGGCGAACTGAACCGCCACACCGACCTGCCGGCCACACCTGTCCCGTCGGTCACCGTCCTCGACGCGGCCCGGGGCGGGGCCTTGACCACCCGTGTCCTGCCCGTCTCGGCAGCCACCCGTCTGCAGCCGGAGCCCGCCGTCCCGAAACCGGTTGCCACGACCAGACGCAGAGCCGCGGCCACCGCGCGCCGGGGCGCCCGCACCGCGTTCGTCACGACGGCCACGCTCCTCATCGGCGCAGCAGCGGCCTTCTTCCTGCTCGACTACACCGAATACTTCGACGACTCCGCCGAGCCGAACACCGCCGTCACAGGCAGCCTCCCCCCGTCAGCCGCACCCACCGCCGCCTCCACCTCCCCGTCCGCGGCCCCCGGCTACACCGCCGTGTACACGAACCTCGAACTCACTTCCCCCGACCGCGACCACGAGTTCGACCTCAAGGCCGGAAAGGTCACCCAGGACACCTCCGCCTGGTACCTGGCCCGCCAGCCCGGCGCCTTCTACATCCCCGAGGACAGCGACGCCTACATCGCCCCTCCCGGCCCTCTCACGCTCCCCGATTGCCTCAAGGGCGTCGAAACGCAGCCCACCTCCGCCCTGCCCTTCACCACCCTGCGCGCCGACCGCACCTTCTGCGTCCGTTCCCACGGCGCCCAGGACATCGCGGTCATCCGCATTCTCACCACCGCCACGAACGACGGCCCGGTCAAGGTCTCCGTCACCTACTACCGCCACACCGTCTGACCGCCTGCCTCGTTGCGCCCGCAGCCGAACCTCGGCGGGGCCGGGGCCTGCAGATCCTGTGCCATCCGACCGCCTCGGGGCGTCGGGCGGCCCATCCGAGGCGGTGGGACCCCTTTTCCCGCACGTCGGCGCGCGCACGGAAGCGCGCGCCGACGTTTCGTAGAAGTCCGTACACATATCGAAGATCGGTAGACAGCCAATGACGATGCAACGCCGACGCTTCCTGGCGAACATGGGGGTGGGCCTGACTGGCGCCGCCGTGATCGGTTCCCTGTCCGCCTTCGCCACCTCAGACAGCGATCCCGCAGCTGGGGTTGTCCCGCCCGTACTGTCCGGCCGTGGTGACGTGATTGTCGTCGGTGCGGGGATCAGTGGTCTGGCGGCGGCACGATACCTGGCCGACAAGGGGCAGAGCGTCCTGTTGCTGGAGGCGCGGACTGTCCATCCCCTGTAATCGTGGAGTCCTCCGCTATGCGGCCTCGGCTCGTGCCTTGCTGACGGACCGTTCGAACTCAACGGGAGGCAGTCCGCCGGCCGCGCCGTGTCGACGGCGGGTGTTGTAGAAGCCGGTGATCCAGGTCGCGATCTTCAGCCGTGCCTCAGCCCGAGTGGCGAAGCGGTGCCGGTAGATGTACTCGACCTTGATCGTGGAGTGGAAGCTCTCCGCCGCGGCATTGTCGAGAGCCGACCCGACCCGCCCCATGGATTGGACGACGCCAAGCCTGTCGCACAGGTTGTTGTAGGCCGCGCTGCAGTATTCGCTGCCGCGATCCGAGTGAAAGATCACCCCGTCCACCTGGTCGCCCCTCGTGGCCGCGGCCATCTCCAGCGAGGCGCTGACCAGCGCGGCGTCGTGGTGAGCGCCCATCGCGTAGCCGAGCAGACGCCGCGAGAACAGATCGATGATTGTAGCCAGGTAGAGCTTGCCATCGCCCGTGTCGATCTCGGTCATGTCGCCGACCCACAGCACGTGCGGCGCCACGGCGTCGAAGTGGCGATGCACAAGGTCGCGGGCGGTCTTCCGCTTGCCCTGCCGGGTCAGCGACCGGCGCCGGCACGGGTGCGCACGGCGCGGGCCCGGGTTGGCCTGCGCCCCTGCGTCGGGCTATGCCTCGGCGACCTCGGTGCGGCGGCGGTGCCGGGCCATCGGGGGGTAGAGCAGCGCGCAGGCGCCGACGGCGATGAGGCAGTAGGTGACCGCCCTGGTGCCGTTCTCCGTGTAACTCTGCCATGCGGCCCAGGTGCAGACGCCGGTCAGGCTCAGGGCGACGAGGGAAAGGCCGAAGGGGCCGCCCGGGACGCGGTAGGGGCGTTCCAGGTGCGGCTCGCGCGCGCGCAGCGCGATGAGTGCGGCGACTTCGAGCAGCAGCGTGATGTTGGCGAGGAAGACGTCCACGATGATCAGGTTGCCGAAGCTGCTCAGGCAGAACAGGGCGTAAATCACGGACGAGCCGATGAGGGAGGCGACGGGCACCTGGCGGCGGGCGGTCCTTCTCGCCATCCAGCGCGGGAAGTAGCCGTCCTGGGCCAGGACGAAGGGCACGCGGGCGCTGGAGGTGAGGAGCGCGGAGAACATCGCGGCCGAGGCGATCATGCCGCCAACCGTCACGGCGCTCCGCAGCCACGGTCCGCCCAGGACTCCGGCCACGGCCGAGAAGGAGCCGCTGTGCCAGCTCTTCCAGCCGGCCGGACCGTCCGGCCCGAGCGTGAGCGAGGCGAGTGCCGGCAGCAGGTAGCCGGCGGTGATGACCACGACGGACAGGGCGAGTGCCCGCGGCAGGTGCTTGCGCGGGTTGTCGATCTCACCGGCGAAGGCCGAGACGTCGTCCCAGCCGCTGTAGTTCCACATGGCGAGGAAGAGTCCGGCGCCGAAGGCGCTTGCGATCGACTGGTCCGGGCGGCTGGTCAGCTGCGGAACGGGGCCGACGCCGCCGCCGAGCAGGTGCGCGAAGCCGGCGACGCTCAGCAGCAGCAGCGGAGTGAGGCAGACCACTGCGAACACGACAGCGGAGGCACCGACCCGTGCCGTACCCGTCAGGTTGATCAGGACGGCGACGGTGATGACGGCGAGGCAGACGCACCAGTGCAGGTCGAACTGGAGGTGGCCCACGGCGAACAGCACGTGCTCGCCCGGTGCGGCCCAGTCGACCACGGACTGCAGGTAGCCGGTGAACAGGACCGGGTACACGGCCAGGTCCACGAAGCCGCCCAGCCAGCTGAGCATGCCCTGCTGGAAACCCCAGAAGCGTCCCAGCCCGCGCCGCACCCAGTGGTAGTAGCCGCCGTCGACGGGGATTGCCGTGCCGAGTTCGGCGCAGACCATCGCGTGCGGAACGCTGTAGACGAGGGGTGTCACCAGGAGCAGCAGCAGGCCGATGCCGGGACCGGAGGCGGAGAACAGGCCCTCGATGCCGTAGGCCCCGCCGGAGACGCTGAAGAAGATCAGCGCGACCAGGGGCGCGAGCTTCACGTTCTGGGCGGGGGAGGGCAGCTGGGCCGCCGGGGCGGCTGCTGCGGTCACGGCAGTGACGTTCGGTGGCACTTCTCACCTTGATCCGGCGGGCGACGGGCAACGAGCCGGGTGATTATCTCCACGGAATCGCCAGGTGGCACATCCGGTTGGCGTCGCCAACCGCCCTGAGCCGTCGATCACGGAGAGTCATGGGCGACGCCGTCGGCCCGGGAGCGGTGAGCCGTCGGGGCCAGCGACGGCGCAGGGGTCAGCCAGCGATCTCCTTGGCCGCGCGGATGCCCGACAGGTAGGCGCCGTGGACGGTGGCGAAGGACTGGCGGTTGGTCGCCTCCCCGGCGAAGTGGACCCGGCCGTCGATGGCGGCCGCCAGCTGGTCGCGCATGTCGGGTGTCGAGCCGAGCTTGTTGAAGGAGTAGGAGCCCAGTGCGTAGGGGTCGGAGGCCCAGCGGGTGATCTGGTACTCGGTCGGGGCGGGGATGTCGTTGCCGAAGATCGTCTTGAGCGTCGTCATGGCGCTGTCGACGACTTGGTTGTCGCTCCAGCCCTCGCTCGTGCGGGCGAAGTCTGCGGCGTTGAAGCCCAGCAGCACCGGCTGGCCGGTGGGGCGGGCGACGTTGATCCACTGCTCCCACTGCCCGTAGTGGCTCAGGTCGGGAACGTAGGTCAGCCAGTCGGTGTCCGGCCAGAACACCTTCGGGAAGTGCAGGTAGCACTTGTCGAGCACGCCCATCCCGAGCCGACCGATGGCGGCGGTCTTGGCCTGGGGCAGGGCGGGGCCGAATCTGACCGCCCCGCTCTGCAGGACGCCCAGCGGCAGCGTGACCACGACGTGGTCGGCCTGGAAGGTGCCCTTGTCGGTGGTGACCGTCACGCCGCCGGAGTTCCAGTCGATCTGCTTCACGACCTGCCCGGTCCGGACCGACAGTCCCTTGGCCAGGTGGTCGGTCACGGCGCCGTAGCCGTCGGGGAACAGCACGTCCTTGCCGCTGATCTTGGCGTCGTCGTCGAAGTACAGGCCGGACATCTGGTCGACGCTGCCCGCGTACTCGTGCTCGTAGTCGTTCAGCGCGAAGGAGACCAGGGTCCTGTCGGAATCGGGCAGGTTCGACCAGCCCAGCGCGTTCTGGACGACGGTGCGCACCGCCTCGTCCTGGTTGTCGCCGCCCTGGAACGTCGACAGCGCCTTCGCGGTGTCCTGCTGCCACCGCTGGAGCGCCTGCGCCTGGGCGCCCGCGATCTCCTGGCCGTCGGTGGTGTAGTCGGTGGAGCTCGCGGGGTCGGTGACCACCGTGCGCGCGCCAGCCTGCTGCGCAAGGTCGGTGATCGGGTTGCCGTCGATGCCGTGGATCCACGACGCGCCCAGGTCGAGCGGAACCCCGGACCACTGCCGGCTGGTCCAGATCCGCCCGCCGATCCGGTCGCGCGCTTCGAGTACCGACACCTGGTGGCCCTTGTCGGCCAGGTACCGGGCGGCGCCGAGACCGCTGATCCCGGCGCCGACGACGACCACCTTCCGGCCTCCGGACGCGCTGGACGGACTGTTCTCCTGGCCGCCGTCCCCGCCGTTGTCGCAGGCGGACAACGAGGCGAGGAGGGCGAAGCTGGGCAGACCCAGACCCATGCTCCTCAGGAAGCGACGGCGATGCATCGTCATGCCTTCTCCACCGATCTGCGATCCGACACCGGCTGACTACGAGGATGTCGGTGAATGCCCCGCCACGCCCGCCGTTCCGCCCGCTGGTGGCACACCGCTCGGGCCGCTGGGCGCGACTGCGCCCAGGCGGGTGCCCCGTCGTGTGCGGCGACGGGCAGCAACCCGCCCGGTGCCCACCTGTACGCCATTAGGTAACGGGCAGGGTGGGTCCAGCCCTGCACTGGCGCCGAAGCCGGTTCGAGAGCCATCCCGCCGTCTTCAGGTGCCGCCGTCCGGGCTGTCCGCGCGGGGTCGAGCTCTGGACAACCATCAGCGGTCCGTGCTCAGCCAGCGTGCGGAGCAGGTACCGTCACGCCGCGCTGCGGGCCTGTCGGTGCCGGTCAGTGAGCGTCGGAGAAGTTGTGCACTCCCCACCAACCGGTCCCGTCGTGGTAGATGCCCACGCCTACTTCGGTGAACGACGGGTTGGTCTGGGCCGCGTAGTGGCCGGGGCTGTGGCGCCACATGGACTGGAACTGCTCGGCCGCTTCCTGGGCGGTCATGGACGCATCGCTCCACCAGACGATGTTCTCGCCGATCCAGGTGCGCGAGCCGGTCACCAGGTACGCCTTGTCGTCACTGGTGGAGTGTCCGAAGCCCGTGGTGCTCATGTGCTGGGCCCACGTGCGGGCGAAGTCCGACAGGTCGGCGCGCAGCGTCAGCGGGGGCAGGCCGCGGGTCGCGCGTTCGCCGTTGAGGAGCTGCAGCGACATGGCTTCGGCGTCACTGGTGCTCTGGGAGGTGGTTCGGGGCCCGGGGATCTTCGGGTCCGGTCCGACCGGCCCGTCAGCCGGGGAGGCGGCCTTCGTGGCGGGCGGCGCGGCTGCCACGGGTGTGCCGCCGCCCGCCGCGCCGTCGGTCCTGGTGTCGGCCGGCCGCGTGGCCGGGGTCCGGGACGCGGTCTTGTGCGCGGAGGGCGACGCGCTGGCGGATGCCGAGCTGCGCGGCGAGGCGGAAGCCGAGGCGGACGGGCCGGCGGAGCCCGTCGCGGACGGCGAGGCGGAAGCGGACGCGGAGGTCGGCACGGTGGCCGGCGGAGGGGCGAGGGCGGGGGCACTCGGCACCGGTATGTCACGGGCCGCCGAGACCCGAGCCGCGTCGCGGCCTGCGGAGTTCGCTCCGGACAGCGTGGTGTATCCGGCAATACCGGCCACGGTCAGTGCGGCGGCCGCCGAGATCGCGATGGTCCGGCTTCGTGCGGGGGCGGCGCCATGGCGCCGGGTACGCCAGCGGTGCGCCCCGCGGCCCGGTGCCGGGGCGGGCGCGTCCGCCCCGGCCGGGCGCTGCCACGGTCCGTCCCCGTGCTGCCGCGGTAGAGGGAACTGGGTCGTGGGGTCGTCATTCATGCTGGTCTGCCTCCTGAGGGTGCGAGTCGGTGTTCGTTCCGACGCCCTGGGAGAACTGGCGGGCCGGGCCGCGATAACGGAAAAAATCCGAGAGAACTTTGATCCGGGTTTCTTGTTATCCGCTTTTTCGCAACAGGTCTCCGGCAGATGGGGGGCCGTGTGATCGGGACGAGCGAGGACAGTGGATGCAGGTCACAAGCGGTATGGACACCGAGGTGGTCGCGGCTGCGCGCGCCGGGGACGAGCAGGCTCGGGACCGGCTGGTAGCCGGGTGTCTGCCGCTGGTCTACAACGTCGTCGGCCGGGCGATGAACGGGCATCCGGACGTGGACGACGTGGTGCAGGAGACCATGATCCGCGTGGTGAACGGGCTCGACGGAGTACGGGACCTGGCCTCGTTCCGGTCCTGGCTGGTCGCGGTCGCGATGAACGAGGTGCGGCGCTGCTGGTCCACCCGGCGGGCCGCAAGCGTCTCGGGCCTGGATGACGTGGCCCAGGTCGCCGACCCGTCCGGGGACTTCGTCGGCCTGACGGTGCTGCGGCTGGGCCTGTCCGGTCAGCGCCGGGAGACCGCCGAGGCGACCCGCTGGCTGGACGAGAACGACCGCGACCTGCTCTCCCTGTGGTGGCAGGAGGCGGCCGGGCAGCTCACCCGGGCAGAGCTGGCGACCGCGATGGAGCTGTCCCCGCAGCACGCGGCCGTGCGGGTGCAGCGGATGAAGGAGCAGTTGGAGATCAGCCGTACGGTGGTCCGGGCGCTGGCCGCGACGCCGCGTTGCCCGGCGCTGGACGAGGTCGTCGCCGGCTGGGACGGCCGGCCGAGCCCGCTGTTGCGCAAGCGGATCGCCCGGCACACCCGCTCCTGCGGCGAGTGCTCGGATTTCGGCCGGGACCTGGTGCCGGCCGAGGGGCTGCTGTCGGGCCTCATCCTGGTGATCCCCCCGCACGGCTTCGGCCACTTCTCGCTCACCAGCGGGTTCGCGACGCCCACCACGCATGCCTTCGCGAGCTCCACCGCCGGCCACACCACGGCGGCCCACTCCTCGGCGCACCTGGCGACGCCGATCGCAGGGCCACTCAACTCACCCGAGCCGCAGGCGCTTCAGCAGCTCTCCCACAGCGAGTCGCTCTCCGACGGTGCGGGGCAGCCGGGCGGCTTGCACAGACGGGCCGCCGGGCGCGGCGCGAACCGGCGACTGCGACACGGCGCCCAGCTGGCCGGCACGCTCGCCATCGCGGCCGTCGCCCTGGCCGTTGTCCGGGTACTCCCGGAGCAGTCGTCCCATGTCGCCGCGCCGGTCGCCGAACCGTCGCCCGAGACCGCCACGGCCATCGTCACACCGCCTCCGGTACCGGGCACCGCCGACCTTGCCAGCCCGACCCCGCCCCCGAGCCCCAGCGCCAGTTCGAGCGTCAGCCCGAAGCCGTCCAGCACCCCGCGCCCGACCGCCGGCGCACCCGGCCTGGAACGGCAGCTGATCGACCTGATCAACACCGCCCGGGCGAAGAACGGCTGTCAGGCGCTGCACATCGACCCCAAGCTGCACAGCGCGGCCCAGCAGCACGCCCAGGACATGGCCGCCAACCACTACTTCGACCATGTCGACCAGCAGGGCCGCCACGCGGACGGCCGGATCACCGCGGCCGGATACCAGTGGAGCCTGTGGGGCGAGAACCTCGACCGGAACACCAAGTCGCCCGCTCAGGTGCTGAACGACTGGATGGACGGCGCGATCCACCAGGAGAGCATGCTGGACTGCCAGTACACCGACGCCGGTGTCGGGATCGCCTCTGCGATAGGTGGCCCGCTGTGGACACTGGACGTCGCCGCACCAAGCTGACGCCCGCCCGCCCGGCCATTTGCGCCGACCTCGGGAGTGGTGTGGGTCCGGGATCGGGCTGTACCTCAATGAGCGCAACACTCGTGAGCAGGCGTACGAGCTGGGCATTCCCTCTGCTCCGGACTGGATCGAACTGGAGGTCACCGCCCAGGACGTGGACCCGGCGGCCCAGCGGCTGACGTTGTACGTCACCGCCGTCCCGCACGGAAGGTTCGCCGCCGGCCCCGACTCCCAGGCCTTCGCCCGCCCCGTGGAGATCACCGCCACGGGCGCCGCCAAGACGACCATCAAGGCCGCCGAGGGTGAAACCGCGGCACCGCAGCTGTTCCACGCCGAGACGTACGGCGGCACCGCCACCGACTACCCCTTCGACCGCTACCGCACGGAGGCGAGCTTCACCGCCACCAGCGGCGGCACGGCCGTGCCGGTGGGCCTGAACTTCACCGACGCCGACCCGTTCTTCGTCCTCCACCCCGAGGCCACCGCCGCCACCGGAACGGTGGTCCTGGATGCCAAGATCACCCGCTCCCGCAGCACCTTCATCCTGGCCTGGTTCATGATCGCGGCCATGTGGGCACTCGCCCTGGCCGTCCTCGGCGCCGCCGAAGTGCTCTATCGCAAGCGCGAGGGCCTCATTTGGCCCTCCCTCGGCTGGATGGCCGCGACGATCTTCGCCCTGATCGGCATGCGCAACGCCGCCCCCGGCTCACCCCCCATCGGATCGCTCATCGACTACGTCGCCTTCTTCTGGGCCGAGGGCATCATCGCGGCCAGCCTGACCTGCACTGTCCTGTCCGGCATCCGCACCGAGCACCAGCAGCGCCGCGAACGGGAAGCCGCCGCAGACGGGCAGTGACGGCCGGCCCCGGCGGCTGCATCGCCCGGCCGACGTCGTCGGTGCGGACGAGCTGCCCCGGGGCCGGAGCCCGCGCCCTTGGCGCTGCGCGTGTTCGGCAGCCGCCGGATGCGCCGGGACTGGCCGCACCCGCCGTGATCGCGATGCGGGTTCGGCGCCCTCCGGGGCTACGCGATCTCGGAGCTTCATCCGACCTCTTCCGCGCTAAGTGAATGAGCAGTAGTCTCTGATCTTCCAAGAGGTGGAGCGGAAGGCTGGGGCTGCCATGGCATCGAGGGTGACCGTCGCGGGCGTAGGGATGATCCCGTTCACAACGCCGAGGAACAGTGAGTCCTACGACGTCATGGGCGAGCGGGCGGCGCGGATCGCGCTCGCCGACGCGGGGGTCGACTACGCCCTCGTACAGCAGGCGTACGTCGGCTATGTGTAGGGCGATTCGTGTTGTGGTCAGGCTGCTCTGTACGGCCTGGGTCAGAGCGGCATCCCGATCGTGAACGTGAACAACAACTGCTCGACCGGATCCTCGGCGCTGTTCCTGGCTCGGCAGGCGGTCGAGAGCGGCATGGCGGACTGCGTGCTCGTTCTGGGCTTCGAGCAGATGCAGCGTGGTGCACTGGCGTCGCACTGGCAGGACCGGACCAGCCCATTCGCCCGCTTCGACGAGGTGGCCCGCGCCGTTCAGGGTGAATCGGACGCCCCGTTCGCGGCGCGGTACTTCGGCGGCGCCGGCGCGGCCTACGCCAAGGAGTACGGCCTGGCCGAGGACACCTTCGCCATGATCGCGGTCAAGGCGCGCAGGCACGCGGCGAACAACCCGTACGCGGTGTTCCGCGACCCGGTGACGGTCGAGGAGGTGCTCGCCTCACCGCGGATCTACGGTCCGCTGACCCGGCTGCAGTGCTGCCCGCCGACCTGCGGCGCGGCGGCGGCGGTGCTGTGCTCGGAGGACTTCGCCCGCCGACACGGGCTGCGCACCGATGTGGCGATCACGGCACAGGCGATGACCACGGACTACCCGTCGACCTTCGCGGAGGCGGACCTGCGCAAGGCAGTCGGCTACGACATGTCGAAGGCCGCGGCGGAGCAGGTCTACGAGCAGGCCGGCATCGGGCCGCAGGACGTGCGGGTCGTCGAGCTGCACGACTGCTTCACCACCAACGAGCTGCTCACCTACGAGGCGCTGGGCCTGACGCCGGAGGGCACGGCGGAGAGGTTCGTCTGCGACGGCGACAACACCTACGGCGGCCGCGTGGTCACCAACCCCTCCGGCGGCCTGTTGTCGAAGGGCCACCCGCTGGGCGCGACCGGGTTGGCCCAGTGCACCGAGCTGGTCTGGCAGCTGCGCGGCCACGCCCAGGCGCGGCAGGTGGAGGGCGTGACGGTGGCGTTGCAGCACAACATCGGGCTCGGCGGTGCCGCTGTGGTGACGCTGTACCAGAAGGTGGGCTGAGCGATGGCGATCGACCCGGAGGCGGCCGGAAAGCTGGTGCTCGACCCGGTCACGGTCCAGGTGGAGCGAGGCCGACTGCGCTTCTTCGCCAAGGCCACCGGCCAGACGGACCCCGTGTACACGGATGTGGACGCCGCCGGGCGGGCGGGCCACCGGGACCTGCCGGTTCCGCCGACGTTCTTCTTCAGCCTGGAGCTGGAGGCGCCCGAGCCGTTCGCCTACCTGGCCGCGCTGGACGTGGATCTGCGCCGGGTGCTGCACGGCGAGCAGGCGTTCACCTACCACCGGCCGGCCTACGCGGGTGACACCCTCACCCTCCGGCCGCGCATCGTCGACGTGTACAGCAAGAAGGGCGGAGCGCTGGACTTCCTCGTCAAGCAGACCGACGTCCACCGCGGAAGCGAGCTGATCGCCGAGACGCGGAGCGTCCTCGTGGTGCGCAACCCGGAGGTGCCTCAGTGATCATCTCCAAGCGTGTCGAGGTCGGCACCGAGCTGCCCGTGCTGCGCATCGCGCCGATCTCCCGGACCACGCTGGCACTGTTCGCGGGCGCGTCCGGCGACCACAACCCGATCCACATCGACCTCGACGTGGCGCAGTCCGCAGGCCTGGACGACGTGTTCGCACACGGGATGCTCTCCATGGCCTACCTGGGCCGGCTGCTCACCGACTGGGTGCCGCAGGAACGGATCCGCTCCTACCGGGTGCGCTTCGCCGCCATCACCCCCGTACGCGCCTCCTTGACCTGCACCGCCAGCGTCGTGTCCGTCGAGGACGGCCTGGCCACGCTCGTCCTCACCGTCGCCATGGACGACGGCACCCTCACCCTCGCCGGCGACGCGGTCGTCGCGCTGGACTGAAAGGAACGTGATCCGCATGGGACAGCTCGACGGCAAGGTCGCCATCATCTCCGGCTCGGGCCGCGGCATCGGCCGTGAGATCGCGCTCAAGCTGGCCGCCGACGGCGCCGCCGTGGTCGTCAACGACCTGGACGCCGGGCCCGCCAAGGAGACGGTGGCCGCGATCGAGGCCATCGGGGGGCGGGCGGTCGCCTGTCCGGGCAGCGTCACCGAGAAGGGCTTCGCCGAGCACTTCGTGCAGACGGCCGCCGACACCTTCGGCGGTCCGGACATCATCGTCAACAACGCCGGCTACACCTGGGACAGCGTCATCCAGAAGATGACCGACGAGCAGTGGGACGCGATCCTGGACGTGCACCTCAAGGCGCCGTTCCGGATCCTGCGGGCCGCCCAGCCGGTGATCTCCGCGGCAGCCAGGCGCGCCGCGCAGGCCGGTGAGCCGGTGCCGTGCCGCAAGGTCGTCAACATCTCCTCGATCGCCGGGCTCGGCGGCAACCCGGGCCAGGCCAACTACGCCGCTGCGAAGGCCGGGGTCACCGGCCTGACCAGGACGCTGGCCAAGGAGTGGGGCCGCTACAACGTGACGGTCAACACGGTGGCGTTCGGGCTGATCAGGACCCGACTGACGGAGACCCCCGCCGGTGACGGGACGATCGACGTGCAGGGTAAGGAGATCAAGGTCGGCGTCAGCCCCGACCTGATGTCCGCGATGGAGCACGCGATCCCGCTCGGCCGCGCGGGCACCCCGGCGGAGGCCGCGGGCTCGGTCTACCTGTTCTGCATCCCCGAGTCGGACTACGTCAGCGGGCAGACCCTCATCTGCGGCGGCGGGCTCGTGATCTGACACCGCGCTCCGCGCGGACCTTCGAGACTCCTCTCCAACCTTCAAACAACCGGAGACACACGTGAAACGGATCCTGTTCGACGCCGAGCACGAGGCCTACCGCGAGAGCGTTCGGACCTTCCTGGACAAGGAAGTCGTGCCCCACTTCGCGGACTGGGAGAAGGCCGGCATCGTGCCGCGCGCGTTGTTCACCGGACTGGGCCGCCTCGGCGCCCTCGGCATCGCCGTGCCCGAGGAGTTCGGCGGTGCGGGGGCCGGCGACTTCCGCTACAACGTGATCCTGCAGGAGGAAGCGGCCCGCGCGGCGGTCTTCCCGGCGCTGCTCGGCCCCGCGCTGCACGCCGACATCTGCATGCCCTACTTCCTCGAATCCACCACCGACGAGCAGAAGACCCGCTGGCTTCCCGGCATCGCCTCCGGTGAACTGATCACCGCGGTCGCCATGACAGAACCGGGCACCGGATCCGACCTGGCCGGGATCCGCACCAAGGCGGTCCGCGACGGCGACCACTACGTCATCGACGGCGCGAAGACCTTCATCACCAACGGCGTCAACTCCGACCTGGTGATCGTCGCGGTCCGCACCGGCGAGCATCCGCACCGCGGCCTGAGCCTGATCGTCGTCGAACGCGGCACCCCGGGCTTCGAACGCGGCCGCAACCTGGAGAAGGTCGGACTACACGCCCAGGACACCGCCGAACTGTCCTTCACCGGCGCCCGGGTGCCGGTGGCCAACCTGCTCGGCACCGAGGGCGAAGGCTTCTTCGCCCTGACCAGGAACCTCGCGCAGGAGCGGATCTCCGTCGCGGTGTCCGGTCTGGCCCAGGCCACTGCCGCGTTCGACTGGACCACCGCCTACGTCCGCGACCGCAAGGCCTTCGGCAAGCCCATCGGATCACTGCAGGTGATCCGGCACCGGCTCGCCGAGCTGGCCACCGAGATCGACGTGGCCCAGCACTACCTGGACCGCTGCGTCCTCGTGCTCAACGAGGGCGAGCTGACCGCCGTCGACGCCGCCAAGGCCAAGTGGTGGTGCACCGAACTGCAGGGCAGGGTCGTCGACGCCTGCGTGCAACTCCACGGCGGATACGGCTACATGCTCGAATACCCCATCGCCCGAGCCTGGCAGGACAGTCGAGTCACCCGCATCTACGCGGGCACGACCGAGATCATGAAGGAGATCATCGGCCGCTCCCTCAACCTCGGATAGCTGCTTCTGGAGCAGCCCGTACGCATCCGGATCAGGCAGTATTCACCAGCAGGAGTCGAACAGGAAATACTGGCCGGGAGGCGGACACCAAGTCCACCGAGGTCTGAAACAGCATGGGCCACTCGCGGCGAGGAGGAGACAGTGACGGTCGGCACGGCGGGATCCTCGCCCCCCGCGCGCGGCACCCGGCCCCGCAACCGCCGGGGGCTGGTGATCGCCGCGGCACGGGAGCTCTTCTGCAGACACGGCTACGCGAACGTCGCCATGAGCGACATCGCCGGCGCCGTGAACATCAGCCCCTCGGCCCTGTACCGGCACTTCCGCGGCAAGCAGGAACTCCTCCACGCCGTCACCGCCGAGGCACTGGAGTCCTGCCTGGACGGGCTGAGGACCGCCGAACCCGGCCACCTCGACGCACTGCTCCTCACGTTCGCCGAGACCTCGCTGGCCCGTCGCGAGCTCGGCGTGCTCTGGCAGCGCGAAGCCCGCAACCTCCCCACCGAACAACGCGCCGAACTCGCAGAGCACCTACACACTGCGCGGCGTACGCTCGCCGAGCAGATGACCACCTCCCGGCCGGAGCTGGACCACGCCCACGCGGAGCTGCTTGCCTGGAGCATCCTCGATGTCGCGGTCAGCCTTTCCTACCAGCACGCCGACCTGCCCGAACCCGACTACCGGAACCTGATCGCGGACCTGATGCGCTGCGTGGCGACGGCCGAACTCCCCGACCTCGGTGAACACACCGCCGACCGCCCCAGCGGCGCGCAGGCCCTGGAGCCCCGGTCCCGCCGCGAGAGCCTGCTCGCCGCAGCGACCCGCCTGTTCGCCGAACGCGGATACGCGGCAGTCACGCTGGAGGACACCGGCAGCACCGTCGGTATCGCCGGACAGAGCATCTACAACCACTTCTCCAGCAAGCACGACCTCCTCGCCGCAGCGATGAACCGCAGCGCCGAACGGCTGTGGCTGGACCTGACCGAGGTGCTCGCATCCGCACAGGACCACGCGGACGCGCTACGCTCGCTGGTCCTGCGATACGCGCGGTTCGCACTCGCCCACCAGCACCTGGTCACGCTCATCGTCACCGAGACCGAACACCTGCAGGACGACGACAGGCAACGGACGCTCCAGACCCAACGCGACTACATCGACGAATGGCTACACCTCATGCGTGCCGTCCACCCGGCCATGCCCCCCGCGGAGGCACGCGTCCGCGTACAGGCAGTCCTCACCATCACCAACGACATCGCCCGAACACCCCGGCTGCGCACCCGCTCAGGCACCGAGGGGAACGTTCACCGCCTCGGCTGCAGTCTCCTGGGCCTGGACGACACATCCCTTGCCGGTGCACGGACCAATGCCACGTCAACCAATCGTCCGGACCGCTGAGGAACGGCCCACCGATTGGTGCTGCACGCGCCATCGGTGCTGCGGCCAGCCGTTTGTGCTGGCGAGATCAAGAACCGTGGCGTCGCGGACGTCTGCATGGTCGTCTGCGACGGCCTCAAGGGCCTCCCGGACGCCATCGCCGCAGTCTGGCCGCAGGCCGTCACCCAGACCTGCATCGTCCACCTGATCCGGGCCTCGTTCCGCTACGCGGCCCGGCAGGACTGGGACAAGATCTCCAAGGCGCTCAAGCCCGTCTACACCGCTCCGACCGAGGACGCCGCACTCGAGCGGTTCGTGGAGTTCACCGTCGTAGCGGCTGGTCTCGAAGTCGATCACGGCGATCCGCAGTCGCCCGCGTTCGTCGGTGTCGGCGAGGAGGTTGCGGGCGGTGAGGTCCAGGTGGGTGGGCTGGGACTTCTGCGGGGGAGGGTCTCCAACTGGTCGATGGCGGCCAGGGCGAAGTCGAGTTCGGTGGTGCTGAGGGGGTGGGTCGGTCCCGTGAGCTGGGCGCGCAGGTAGGCGGCGCGCTGGCGGCCGAACTCCGTGATCGTCTGCGGCGGGTCGGCTTCGTGGAAGCGGCGCAGGAGGCGGACGGTTGCGGTGGTGCCGGGCCAACTGAGGTCGGCGACGACCTCGGCCGGCCCGGTGAGGCGCGCTATCGCCTCGGAGACGGTGGCGGTCACAGGGCGCCGATGCTCTTCAACGCCTGGTCGGTGACCTGGCGGGGGATGAGGTGGGTGGTGTCGATGACCTCGGCGTCGGCGGCGAGCCAGCCGTCGTGCGCCTCGGTGTAGACCGGCAGCTTGCGGCGGCGGAAGGCGCGGACCTTCTCGCTGCGCGCCTCGTCGTCGGGGAACTCGATGCTGGCGTCGATGCGGGCGCTGACGGTGTCCGGGTCGGCGTGGAGGAGGAAGTGCTGGAGCGGGATGCCGGCGACCCGGATGGCCCCGTGGATCTCGGCGGCGTAGTCCTGGCGCAGCAGGGTCATCGGGATGATCACCGGGTTGCCGTCGTTCTCGGCGTGGCAGCGGATGGCCACCTCAGCGACCAGGGGGCGCCAGGCCGGGATGTCCTGGAAGTCGCGGTACTTGTCGGGGAAAACCGCACGGAGGAGGAAGCCGACCTCCTCGGCGTCGAAGAGGACGGCACCGGGCAGCTCGGCCAGCAGGGTGGTGGCGAGGGTGGTCTTGCCGCCGCCGAACGGGCCGTTAATCCAGATCACGGTCACGGGGTCTCGCGTTCGTCGCTGGGTACTGGTTGTTGGGCCAACTGCGTGAGCTGGCCCGGGGTTACGACGTGCGGGTGCTGCTGCCAGGGTTGCACCCGGCGGGCAGGACGGGCACACGCCGCTGGTAGAGGGAGAGGTGGAACCGGTCGGCCCGGACAAGCCAGAGCCGGTCCAACTCGGGCACCAGGTCGGTGGGGACGTCGAGTCGGATGGTCAGCGGCCCCGGCGCGAGGTCGGTGGTGGTGTGGGCGTAGCTGCCGGAGCGGCTGCTGCGCGGGCGCAGGTGGATGGCGAGCAGGCCGCGGTCGGGGCCGTCGACGGTGAGGGTGAAGGGCCGGCCCGGTTGGACGGTGACGGGGGCGTGGACGGTCGGAGGGGGCTGGTCGGCGGGGTGGCTGTCGGCGGGGCCGCAGCGCGGGCAGGTGATGGCGATGCGGTCGCACGGGCCGAGCACTTCGCCCGGGACCTGCCGGTCGGGGGTTCGCAGGCATGCTCGGCGAGGCCGTCCAGCGCCTGGGCTGGGAAATGTCCCGCAGGGCCTGGCTCTAATAACTGGCTTGAAGCAAGATCGTCGGCGAGGGCGACGGACGGCATGGTTGCTGTCTTCTCCGGCCCGCGCCGCTCTGGTGGTGACGGTCCTTCGGCAGTCGGCGAGGGGGCCGTGGCAGGGCCTCCGCCGGTTCTCGCGGCGGCACCCGACGATGACTTCCCGGGCTCCGTGAGTGCCCCGGTCGTTTCTGACGGGCCGTCAGCAAACCCAGCATTGAGTCAGCATTGGGCCTGTCAGGCGCTGTCGCGGATGGTCGAACGGTGTCGCGCGTCGCGTGCCGAGTGTCGACAGGAGCGCTTCAAGTGGGCGTAGGGGGACTCCGGCTCGGGGGTGGGGGGGGCGGGGGCGCCGCCCCCCCCCCCGGGTACAAACCCGGGGCGCGCCCCGGTTCCCC
>NZ_JBHXEG010000099.1:0-3877 GCF_042724935.1 Kitasatospora sp. NPDC127060 | reverse complement strand
GTGGGGGTGTGGGGGGGGGGGGTGGGGGGGGGCGGGGGGGGGGGGGGGTGGGGGGGGGGGGGCCCCCCGGCGGCCCCGGGGGGGGGGGGGGGGCCGGGGGGGGGGGGGGGGGGGGGCGGGGCCCCCCCCCCCCCCCGACTGGTAACTACCCGGGTCAGCGCACGTTTCCCCGGGGCTTGAGGGGGATGCCGGGGAGCTCTGGGGCGGGGAGGCGGTCGCCCGGGTAGCCGTGGACCTCGCCGAAGCGGTCGGGGTTCGCGGAGCTCATCCACTCCTCGCGTGCTCGGGTGATGTCTTCGTGAGAGCGCCCGATGAAGTTCCACCACATCACGATCTGCTCCTCGAAGGGCGTACCGCCGAGGAGGACGAGGCGGGCCGGGGTGTCGGCGGTGTTGGCGAGGGTCAGGGTGGTGCGGCCGGGGGCGAGGTAGCCGAGGTCGCCGGGGTGGAGGTCGGTGGCGGCGAGGCGGACGTCGCCGTGGTCGACGAGGACGCCGTGCTCGAAGGCCGGGTCGACGGTCAGGGTGACGGTGGCGTGCGGGGCGAGGGTGAGTTCGGCACCGAGCAGCGGGGTGAAGGTGGGGACGGGGGAGGTGTGGCCGGCCAGGGCGCCGAGGAAGACGCGCAGTTCGGCGCCGTCGAGGGTGACGGTCTCGGGGACGTGGTGGTGGAAGTCCCGTGCGGTGTCGCGGTGTTCGTCGGGCAGCACGACCCAGAGCTGGACGCCGTGCAGCACGGTGGTGGCGGGGGTGGAGACCTCGGAGTGGCAGATGCCGTGGCCGGAGGTCATCAGGTTGAGCTCGCCGGGGCGGACGTAGGCGTGGACGCCGAGGCTGTCGCGGTGCTCGATCTCGCCGGTGAAGAGCCAGCTGACGGTCTGCAGGCCGGTGTGTGGGTGCGGGGCGACGTCCATGCCGCCGGTGCGGGCGACGTCGTCGGGGCCGTAGTGGTCGACGAAGCACCAGGCGCCGATGAGCCGGCGGGAGCTGTGCGGCAGGGTGCGGCGGACGGTCATCGCGCGCGGTCCGCCGAGTGGGACGTCCCGGGGGGAGAGCACCTCGACGGGCGGGGCCTCGTACGGGTCCTGCTGGTCCTGCGGTGCGGCGGTGGGGCGCGGCTCGGTCTCGGCGCTGCTCACGGCGGTGGTCCCTCCCGGGTGGTCTCGACTACCAGGTAGTTCTAGATTCAACTATTATGGCATGGCAGAGTGTCGAACGGCAGCGCGCCGATCATGCTACGGGGAGTCGAGGAGTTCAGGTGAGTGAAGTGACGGTGGTTCCGGCGGAGCGGCGGGTCTTCATCGACAAGCAGAGCCCCAAGGCGTACAAGGCGGCGCTCGCCGCCGCCGAGGCGGCCCGGGAGGTCGCGGCCGAGGCCGGGCTGGACCGGCGGCTGGTGGAGCTGGTCAACCTGCGGGTCTCGCAGATCAACGGCTGCGCCTACTGCCTGAACGTGCACACCCGGGCCGCGCTGCGCGAGGGCGAGACCACCCAGCGGCTGGGAGTCCTCCCGGCCTGGCGGGACACCGAGCTGTTCACCGCGCGGGAGCGCGCTGCGCTGGCGCTGGCGGAGGCGACCACCAACCCCTCGGACGCGGCGGCGCAGGAGGCCGCGTACGGGCTGGCGCGCGCGGCGCTCACCGAGGAGGAGATCTCGGCGGCGATCTGGGTGGCGATCACCATCAACTCCTTCAACCGGGTGTCGATCATGAGCAAGCACCCGGTCCGCCCGATGCCGGGGGTCTGAGCGCGGAGCCCGTCGGCAGCCGGTCGGATCCCCCGTTCGGCGTAGTGACTACGTTGGTGGGAGGCCCCGTCGACGAGCCGGCTGAGCTCGCCCGCTTCCACCCCGTGATCACCGTCGCGCCGGAGCCCCGGCCGGGCTGGTGACCGGCCGGGGCTCCCGCCGCCAGGCGCCCCCGGGGGCGGCCGGACTCGGCAGGTGGAGCGTGAGCAGGTCGGAACTCAGCAGGTGGGGACGCCGGGCAGCCAGTCCGGGCCCTTGATGTAGATGTTGGTCATCCATGAGCCGTCGGTGAGGCGGGACCAGGCGTCGTTGGTGTAGCCCTCGGCGGTCACCGTCTGGGCGTGGGCCTGGCAGACCACGTTGACGGTGGTCGGCTGCGGGAAGTAGTCCACGACGCCGGCGTTCACGTTGGCCTCGGAGTGGGTGCGCACTCCGGTGCCCCAGGTCTGGAACGCCTTGCTGCCGCCGCTCGGCGGCGGGGTGGAGGTGCCGCCGCAGTCCGGGACGCCGGGCAGCGACGCCGGGCCCTTGATGTAGATGTTCGTCAGCCAGGAGCCGTCGGACAGCCGGGACCAGATGTCGTTGGTGTAGCCCTCCGCGGTGACCGTCTCGGCGTGCTCCTGGCACATCACCGACACCTGGCCGGGACCGGGGAAGGTGTCCACGACGGACGCGCCGACGCTGGGGGAGGAGTGGGTGCGCACGCCGGTGCCCCAGGTCTCGAAGGTGGTGCCGCCGTTGGCGGGCGGGGGCGGCACCGTGCCGGAGCCGTCGATCCGGACGGCCCCCGCGTAGTCGCCGCCGGTGCGCACCGGCGTGACCCGGATGTGGGTGCCCGACTGGTAGGCCTCCACCATCTGTCCGGCGCCTATGTAGACGGCGACGTGGTGGACGTGGCCGCTGCCCCAGAACATCAGGTCGCCGGGGAGGAGGGGCGCCGAACCCTGGTCCGAGGAGAACCTGGCCGACGCGTGCGAGGTGTGGAACTGGTCGTCGGCCGTGCCGTTGAGCAGGTCGTTCCCGGTGGCCTGGGCGTAGGCGTACCGGGTCAGCCCGGAGCAGTCGAAGCCCTTCCGCTCGTTGTCGTGCTGGCTGGCCGGGTCGACGCCGTCGTAGTAACCGTAGGTGGCGCCGGGCGTGGCGCCGTGGCCGCCGCCCCAGCTGTACCAGACGCCGAGCTGGCCGCACGCGGCGCGGACGGCGGCCTCGGCGGTGGCCGACGCACCCGGGGCGAGGACGTCGCAGGCGGCCTGCTCGGAGGCGGGGGCTGCGGCGGGGGAGGTCGCGGGGGAGGCCGTCGCGGCGTACGCCGTCACGGGCAGGGAGGCGGAGAGGGCGAAGGCGGCGACGGCGGCCAGCGTACGGCTGGCGGTGCGTCGCGTCCTGGTGGTCGTGTTCACGGTGCACGTCCTCGGTCGGCGGTGTGTCATCCGGGGGACCGCGCCGGGGACGTGGCGGTATGCGCGGGCCGTGGTGATGTGCGTCACACCGCCCCGGAGGGAGGGGCGCTCATATCCGCCGGGCCCGTCCGCCGTCTCCCGGATGTCCCGCCGCGCGGCGGAGGCGTTCCGTGTCAGTCGTTCCGTGTCAGTCGTTCCGTGTCAGTCGTTCCGTGTCAGCCGTTCCGTGTCAGCCGTTCCGTGTCAGCCGTTCCGTGTCAGCCGTTCCGTGTCAGCCGTTCCGTGTCAGCCGTTCCGTGTGAGGAGAGTGCCGTGTCCCGCTTCCCGTTCCTCCGCCGCTCCGCCGCCGGGCCCGCCGCCGTGGTGGTGGCCGCCGCGGCCGTGCTGCTGGCCACCGCCCCGACGGCCGGAGCCGTGACGGCCCCCGCCGGCGGCGCGCCCACGTTCGGTCCGTACAGCGTCACGGCGTACGAGACCGTCAACATCCGCACCGGGCCGAACACCTCCTCCCGGGCCTTCGACCGGATCCGGGCCGGGGAGACCCGTACGGACGCCCTCTGCTGGACCCACGGGGAGACCGTCCGGGACCACGGCTACACCAACGACGTGTGGATCGGCTTCACCGAGGGGTGGGCCAGCGCGGTCTACCTCAAGGGGGACGAGTACGCGGGGCTGCCGGCCGATGCGAGGTGCTGAGCCGGTGCGACACGGCGGGGGCGGGGCACGAGCCC